>NZ_SCOG01000039.1:0-18200 GCF_005502545.1 Microbacterium sp. Beta | reverse complement strand
CATCAGCACCGGGAAGACCTGTGCGGAGAAGTACTCGGAGAGCGCCGTGCGCTCGTCGTCGGTCAGCTCCGACCAATCGGCGATCTCGATTCCGGATTCGGCGAGAGCGGGTCGCACCAGCGACGTCCACGCGTCGGCATGGCGCAGCTGCAGCGCGTGCGCCTCGCGCGAGATGTCGGCGAGGGCGTCGACGGGGGAGCGGCCGATGTTGGTGGGCACGGCGAGGCCGGTCATGATGCGTCGCTTGAGGCCAGCGACGCGCACCATGAAGAACTCGTCGAGGTTGCTCGCGAAGATCGCCAGGAAGTTGGCCCGCTCCAGTTCGGGGAGCGACGGATCCTCGGCGAGCTCCAGCACGCGCTGGTTGAAGGCGAGCCAGCTCAGCTCGCGATCCAGGTAGCGGTGGTCGGGGAGCTGGGCGTCGTAGGACTCGATGGCGTCGAAGTCGTCGTCTTCGGCATCACCCAGCCCGGCGTCGGCGAGTGCGGGATCGATCATGGGGTACATCTAAGCACCGAGAAGTGACGCGCGTGTGAACGGAGTCGCCTCACCCCGCGCTGGCCAGGCCTTCGTCTTCGTTGACGTTGAAGCGGTAGCCGACGTTGCGCACCGTTCCGATGATCTGCTCCTGGTCACCGAGCTTCGCCCTCAGTCGTCGCACGTGCACATCGACGGTGCGGGTGCCCCCGAAGTAGTCGTAACCCCAGACCTCGCTCAGCAGCTGCTCCCTGGTGAAGACGCGAGCCGGGTGGGTCGCCAGGAAATGCAGCAGCTGGAACTCCTTGTAGGTGAGGTCCAGAGGTCTGCCGCGCAGCTTCGCCGAGTAGGACTGCTCGTCGATGGTCACGCCGGATGCCTGCACGCGTGCGGGTTCGGCGACCTCGTCGCGTCGTGCCAGCACGAGACGCAGCCTGGCATCGATCTCCGCCGGACCCGCGGTGGAGAGGAGCACGTCATCGATGCCCCAGTCGCCGGAGAGGGCGCTCATCCCGCCCTCCGTGACGACGAGCAGCAGCGGGGAGTCCTGTCCTGCCGTCCGCAGCAGACGGCACAGCGACTTCGCCCCGACGAGGTCGTGACGGCCGTCGACGATCACGACATCATGATCGGGCGCACTGATCAATTGCGAGGGCTCTGCGGGGATCTGGCGCGTGCGGTGGCTCAACAGCTCGAGCGCGGGGAGCACCTGCTCGGAGAGCGGAGCGTTGGTCAGAACCAGGACCTGGGCCACACGCACTCCTCACAGACGCGGATCGACGTCGTGCCGCCATGATACCGGGAGCGATAGGTCACAATGGAGACATGACGGATCCCGCACTCGCACCGCGCAACGCGTTCGTCGGTGTGCTCGTCGTCTGGGCCACGGCCTTCCTCGCGACCGTCGTCATCGGCATCTTCGTGCCGGAGGAGTGGCGTGTGCCGTGGCTCCTCGTCGGCTTCGGCGGCGTCGTGCTCCTGTCGTTCGCCGTGCAGCTCTGGTACGGGCGCACTCAGGGCTTCATCTTCCGGGTGGCCGGCAGCGTGATCGGCGCTCTGCTGCTGATGGGGATCATCTCGGTCGGGTTCGGCCTCGCAGCGCTGATCCCGACCTGATTCCCGCCGGACGTCGGCGCGGCGCGGTAAGGTGGAGCACATGGACCTCATGGCGCTCGAAATCTTCTTCATCGGCCTGCTGGGCCTTGCGAGCCTCGCTATCGTCTTCGTCTCGGCGGTGGTGCTGCGTAACCTCTTCCGCGGCCAGCGCTGACCGGACGATGCTCGAGCTTCCCGTCGACCTTCCGGCCGATCTCGTCCCCTTCGCGTGGCTGATCGGCGTCTGGGAAGGCACCGGCGTCATCGACTATCCGGTCGGCGACGAGCGTCTGCAGGGAGAGTTCACGCACCGGGTCAGCTTCAGCCATGACGGCGGTCCTTTCCTGAACTACTCCGGAACGGCCACCCTTCTGACCGACGAGGGTGCTCCGGCGGCCGCACTGCTCGCCGAGACGGGATTCTGGCGACTCGCGCGTCCGGCGGCAGCGGCTGATCCCGGCCCCGCGCTGTTGCCTCCCACCGCGCCGGCCGTGACCCGCACAGTCGACGACGTGGAGGAGTTGCGCGCTCCGAGCGGCGGATTCCCGATCGAGGTCTCTCTCGCACACGCCGACGGTGCCCTCGAGCTCTACATCGGCGAGATCAACGGGCCGCGCATCGACATCGGCTCCGACGCCGTCGTGCGCAGCGCCGGCGCGAAGGTCCACACCGCCTCTTCCCGCATGTACGGCCTCGTCGACGGTCATCTGCTGTGGGCGTGGGACATCGCCGCCCTCGGCACGCCTTTGCGCTCGCATGCATCGGCCCGGTTGGCCAAGGTCTGACGTGTCCGCCTTCCACCAGGTCGACGGTGCGGTCTCCGACGGTGAGGTCATCACTCATTTCGGTGATGCGTTCCGCGAGCAGCGGCGTCTCGCCGACGGCGCGGCCCTTGCGCCGCTCGGGGATCGCACGGTCATCGAGGTGGCGGGTCCCGAGCGCCTCACCTGGCTCGACTCGATCACCTCGCAGTCGGTGGGACGTCTCGCGCCAGGAGACAGCACGGAGCTGCTGATCCTCGACCCGCAGGGTCGCGTCGAGCACGCCGCCGGAATCCTCGACGACGGCTCATCGGCGTGGTTGATCGCCGACAGCGGCGATGCGGAAGCGCTCGCCGCCTGGCTGACGCGCATGAAGTTCCGTACCCAGGCGACGGTCGAGGTGCGCTCCGACCTCGAGCTGGTCGGCTACATCGACGGCGGGACCGTCGGAGCGAGAGTCACCGCTGCCGCGTTCGCCCCGAACGGCGTCGCCCTCGTCTGGGCAGACCCGTGGCAGCGCATCAGCGTCGGAGGTCATCAGTACGCGGAGGTCGCAGAGCATCCTGCCACCGATTTCGCCTGGCGGGTGGCCGTCGTCACGGAGGAATCCGCTCGTGCTCTCGCCGGTTCCCTCGATCGGGAAGCCCTCGCAGGGAGTCTTGCGGCCGAGGCGCTGCGGGTCGCGGCGTGGCGTCCTCGGTGGACGACCGAGGTGGACGAGCGCTCGCTGCCCCACGAGTCCGACTGGATCCGCAGCGCGGTCCACCTGAACAAGGGCTGCTACCGCGGCCAGGAGACCGTCGCCAAGGTGCACAACCTCGGGCATCCGCCTCGACGGCTGGCCGCACTCCACCTCGATGGCAGCGATGCCGTCCTGCCGGAGCCCGGTGCGCCGGTCTTCGCGGGCGATGACGAGGTCGGCCACCTGACCTCCGTGGCCCGGCACCACGAAGACGGCCCGATCGCGCTCGCGATCCTCTCCCGGCGCGCACCGGTCGGCGACCTCGTCGTGCGCGCGGAGGGCATCGACATCGCTGCGTCCCAGCAGGTGATCGTCCCGGCGGATGCCGGTTCCGTGGCCGACATCCCGCGCCTCACACGGTTGTCGCGACGGCCGGCGGCGCCCGACCCGCGCGACGCACGCGACGCTGGCTGAGCCGACGTCACCGGCCCGGAGTCAGTCCGCGCGCGGAGCGACGGCCTTCCATGGCAGCGTGAGCTCGCCCAGACGCCAGCGCGTGCGCCCACCGATCACGGGCCAACCTTGATCACGCAGTGAACCGACCGCGGCGAGGAAACGCTGCGTCGCCCCGAAGGTCGACAACGGCGCGGCACGGTCCCATTCGCGATCGAGGTCGACCAGGAGGGCATGGATGCGTTCGCCGGTGACGTTGCGGTGGATCAGTGTCTTGGGCAGGCGTTCGGCGACGATGCTCGGGTGCTCGAGGTCCGCGAGCCGGAGCGAGAGCGTGAACCGCAGCGGGGTCGCCTGTGCATCGATGTCGATCCAGCTCGAGACGCGGCCGATCTCGTCGCAGGTGCCCTCGAACAGCAGGCCGCCGGGCGCCAGCCGGGCGGCCATCCGTGACCAGGCGCCGGGGACATCCTGCTCGTCGTACTGGCGCAGCACGTTCATCGCGCGGATCACGGCTGCTCTGCGCCCATCGGGAAGCGGAACCTCGAAACCGCCGCGCGCGAACGTCACCGGAAGGTCGGACGCGAAGGAGGTTCGGCCCGCGCGCACCTCGTCGAGCTGCGCATCGGCCGTCGCGACGCGGGCGGGGTCGATCTCCAGTCCGCGCACCTCCACGTCGTCACGCACCCGGACCAGGCGCGTGGCGAGCTCGAAGGCCGTGACCCCGCTGGCGCCGTAGCCGAGGTCGACGACCAACGGGTCGGATGCTCGGCGCAGCGCCTCACTCGCGGCGATCCAGCGGTCGTTTCGCCGAAGGCGGTTCGTCCCCGTGGTGCCGCGGGTCGGCCGACCGAGGGGAGATGACGCCATGTCTCCATCCTCCCAGCATCCGACTCGGGTCCTCAGCCCCGGGCGGATAAACTGACGGCATGACTGCGACGCGCACCCTCATCCTGCTCCGCCACGGCCGGAGCGAGTGGAACGAACTGAACCTGTTCACCGGTTGGGTGGACGTCCGCCTCAATGCGCAGGGCGAGAAGGAGGCACGCCGCGGCGGCGAGCTGCTGGCGGAGTCCGGCATCCTGCCCGACGTGCTGCACACCTCGCTGCTGAGCCGTGCCATCCAGACGGCGAACATCGCGCTGGATGCCGCTGATCGTCTGTGGATCCCGGTGACCCGCTCCTGGCGCCTGAACGAGCGTCACTACGGCGCGCTGCAGGGCAAGGACAAGGCACAGACGCTGGAAGAGTTCGGCCCGGAGCAGTTCCAGCTGTGGCGTCGTTCGTTCGATGTGCCGCCGCCCGTGCTCGACGACGAGAGCGAGTTCAGCCAGGTGAACGACGTCCGTTACGCGCACATCGACGGCGAGGTGCCGCGCACCGAGTCGCTCAAGCTCGTCATCGACCGCCTGCTGCCCTACTGGGAGAGCGCGATCGTCCCCGACCTCGAAGCCGGCAAGACGGTGCTCGTGACGGCGCACGGCAACTCGCTGCGTGGTCTCGTCAAGCACCTCGAGGGCATCAGCGACGACGACATCGCCGAGCTGAACATCCCGACCGGCATCCCGCTGGTGTACGAGCTGGACGAGAACAACGTCCCCACCGGCCCCGGCCGCTACCTCGACCCCGAGGCCGCCGCCGCCGGTGCCGCCGCCGTCGCGGCGCAGGGCAAGAAGTAGAAGCCCCTGCGGATACGACGGAGCCCCCGATGCGATGGCATCGGGGGCTCCGTCGTATCCGCGAGTGGGTGTCAGGCGTGGCCGAACTCCTGCTGACCGAGCTCCTGCTGCTCGACGGCGAGCGGGATGTCGTGTTCCTCGACCGCCCAGTCGCCCGTGGCGAGGTAGACGACCTTCTTCGCGACGGCCACCGCGTGGTCGGCGAAGCGCTCGTGGTACCGGCTGGCGAGCGTGGCATCGACGGTGGCCGTGGCCTCGCCCTTCCAGTTGTCGCTGAGCACCTTCTCGAAGACGGTGGCGTGCAGCTCATCGACGTCGTCATCGGCGTTGCGGATGGCGTCGGCGAAACGCAGGTCCTGCGTGCGCAGCAGTTCGGACAGGGTGCGGGCCACCTCGACGTCGAGCTCGCCCATCTTCACGAACGTGCCCTTGAGGCCCTTCGGAATGGCGCGCTCGGGGAAGCGGAGGCGGGCGAGCTGGGCGATGTGCTCCGACATGTCGCCCATGCGCTCGAGCGAGGCGCTCACGCGCAATGCAGTGACGACGATGCGGAGGTCGCGGGCGACCGGCTGCTGGCGCGCGAGGATCTCGATGGCCTGCTCGTCGAGGGCCACGGCCAGCTCGTCGATCTTCGCGTCGTCGGCGATGACCTCTTCGGCCAGAGCCACGTCGCTCGTCGCGAACGCCCTGGTGGCCTTGTCGATGGACACCGTGACGAGGTCGGCGATCTCGACGAGGCGGTTCTGCAGGTCCTCGAGGGACTGGTGGAAGACTTCGCGCATGTTGGGGCGCAACCTTTCATTCGGATCTCGGCTGGATCAGCGCGAGGCGGCGGGTCGTCCGCACGAGAGCAGGTCTGTGCTCCCGCACGGGCCCGAAGCGATTGTCTGCTTCGAAGGTTAACGAACGGTGCCCAGCACGTGAATAGTACTTCTCCTGTTCCCGCCAGGGCGCGGAAACCCGCCGGACGGACGGTGAACGCACTCTACGCTGGAGTCATGACCCTGCCGCAGCTTGCGCTGTCTTCGCTCGCCATCGGGCTCGTGATCGGCGTCGGCCTGTCGCTCCTCGTGGTGTGGGCGTACCGAGCGCGGGCTCGAGTGCAGGAGGAGACGTCGCTGGCGATCCCCGCCGGCATCACCGACGTCCTGCACAGCATGGACGATGCGGCGGCGATCGTCGACGCCTCCGGTCTGGTGCTGGCCGCATCGCAGGCCGCGACGCGCTTCGGGATCGATGTCGGCTCGACTCTCGACAACCCGGAGCTCCGGCAGCTCGTCCGCGGCGTCAGAGAGGCCGGCGGCTCCGTCACCGAGTCGATGCGCATCACGCGCGGCGGGGTGAGCCTCGACCCCCGCCTGGTCTCGGCTCGGGCCAGCGTGATCGGCAGCCGCCTCGTCCTGCTGATCATCCGTGATGTCACGGAGCAGGAACGACTGGACCAGATGCGTCGCGACTTCGTGGCGAACACGAGCCACGAACTGAAGACGCCGGTCGGTGCGGTGAGCCTGCTCGCCGAGGCGATCGAGTCGGCGGCCGACGATCCCTCCCAGGTGCGCATCTTCGCCGCGCGCATCTCGGCGGAGGCGGGTCGTCTCGGTCAGCTCACCGGTCGCATCATGAGCCTGTCCCGGCTCCAGGCCGAGGACGGGCTGTCCACGGTGGGGCCGGTCGCGATCGACGAGGTGATCGCCTCCTCCATCGAGGCCCATGTCGTGCAGGCCGATTCCGCCGGTGTGGAACTCGCCAGGGGCGGAGACCGTGGTGTCTGGGTGCGCGGCGATGCGCAGATCCTGATCGAGGCGGTCGGCAACCTGATCGCCAACGCCATCGTCTACTCGCCGCGCGGCTCCCGAGTGGGCGTGGGCGTACGGGCGGAAGACGGTGTGGTCGAGATCGCGGTGTCGGATCAGGGCATCGGCATCGCGGAAGCAGATCGCGAGCGCATCTTCGAGCGGTTCTATCGGGCCGACGAAGCCCGATCGCGGCGCACGGGCGGCACGGGCCTCGGCCTGTCCATCGTCAAGCACGCCACCCAGCGTCACGGTGGCGAGGTGCGGCTGTGGTCCCGTCCCGGTCGCGGGTCCACGTTCACGATCCGGCTTCCTCGGATCGATGCCCCAGACAATCGCGACGCGGGCAAGAAGAACAAGAAGAAGCGCGCGCGCAAGGCGGCCAAGAACGCCGCGTCCGCCCGCGTGCGAAACGGAGAGAGAGCATGACCCGAATCCTTCTCGTCGAAGACGAGCCCGACCTCGCCGACCCGCTCGCCTACCTGCTCCGACGCGAGGGGTACGAGGTGGAGATCGCGGAGGACGGCCCCGGCGCACTCGCGGCCTTCCGGGAGCGCGGTGCCGACATCGTGCTGCTCGACCTGATGCTGCCGGGGATGCCGGGCACCGAGGTGTGTCGGCAGATCCGCTCGACCTCTGCTGTGCCGATCATCATGCTCACCGCCAAGGACTCCGAGGTCGACATCGTCGTCGGCCTCGAACTCGGAGCGGACGACTACATCACGAAGCCCTACTCGTCCCGGGAGCTGCTCGCCAGGATGCGGGCGGTGCTGCGCCGGGTGGTCCAGGCGGACGGTGAACTGGACGAGCGTGTGCTGGACGGTGGACGTGTGTCTCTCGACATCGACAGACACACCGTCTCCGTGGCAGGTGCGCAGATCAACATGCCGCTGAAGGAGTTCGAGCTGCTCGAGGTGCTGATGCGCAACTCGGGACGCGTCCTGACCAGGGGACAGCTCATCGACCGCGTGTGGGGGAGCGACTACTTCGGCGACACCAAGACGCTGGACGTGCACATCAAGCGCATCCGCTCGCGCATCGAGGAGAACCCGAGCGAGCCCGTCATGCTCGTCACGGTGCGTGGTCTGGGGTACCGCTTCGAGGGCTGAGCGTCCGATCGGTGGCGCATGCTGCCGGTGAGACGCAGAAGAGGCCGGTACCCCGAGGGGTGCCGGCCTCTTCTCGCTGCGTGCGGCGTCAGTTCGAGGGCGCCGGGGCTGCCGTATCGGTCGGCAGCGGGGTCGGCGACGATGTGGGTGCCTTCTCGCTGGGGACCAGATCCGAGTAGTAGGGGAGGGTGCCGTCGAGCACCGGCACCTGGGTCTTGACTCCGGTGGAATCTCCCGACTGGAAGTGGATCTCGACGGTAGCGCCGGGCTTGGTGTCGAGGCCCACGATGCGCACCGGGTCGGCGTCAGAGCCGAGGCTCACGGTGTCGTTCGCCGGGACCGTGATGGCGAAGGGGTCGACACCCTCGACGGTGACGGTGAGCGTGGCCTTCTCGTCGGTCGGGTTCACGATCGCGGCGACGAAGTTGCCGACCGAACCGTCCTCCGTGGCGACCACGAGGGCGTTGCGCACGTCGATGGGCCCGTCTTCGTCGGAGACGTTCACTCCGTCGGAGGCGGCGTACTCGGTCTTGGTGGACTGCGGGGTGATGAACGTGCACCCGGTCGCACCGAGCAGAACGAGGGCGCTGAGGGCTGCAGACGCAACAAGGCGCGATTTCACGGGTCCTCCTGAGGTCCGGCGGGGATATCCGGAACCATTCTATGCGTAAGTCGTGAGGGCTCCTGCGGCCCTGGGGGCGCGAACCTTAGCGCATGTCCCCTGTGGTATCCTTGAGGTTGCCGAAAGGACACGTTTTTATGCTTTTTGAGGTTGGCGAGACCGTCGTCTATCCCCACCATGGCGCTGCGACCATCATCGAGGTCAAGGAGCGCATCATCAAGGGTGAGGCGAAGAAATACCTGAAGCTCAACGTCACCCAGGGAGATCTCATCATCGAGGTCCCCGCGGAGAACGTCGACCTGGTCGGCGTTCGCGACGTGATCGGCAAGGAGGGCCTCGATCATGTTTTCGAGGTGCTGCGAGCACCCTTCACAGAAGAGCCCACGAACTGGTCGCGCCGGTACAAGGCGAACCTCGAGAAGCTCGCCTCCGGCGATGTGATCAAGGTCAGCGAGGTCGTGCGCGACCTGTGGCGCCGTGACCAGGACCGCGGTCTGTCCGCGGGTGAGAAGCGGATGCTGGCGAAGGCTCGCCAGATCCTCATCTCGGAGCTGGCGCTCGCCGAGAAGACCGACGAGGACAAGGCGGGCGCACTGCTCGACGAGGTTCTCGCTTCCTGAGCTCTTCCACGACGAAAGGCGGGTGCTTCGGCACCCGCCTTTCGTCGTCTCGGCCGGTAACGTGAAGCCGTGACCATCCTTCCCGTTCCACGCACAGCGATCATCGTCGTGGCCGCAGGCTCCGGCACCCGACTGGGGGCGAGCGCCCCGAAGGCCTTCGTCGGCGTCGACTCCCGTTCCGTGCTCCGCCATGCGCTCGACGGGGTGTTCGCCGCCGCGCCGGCCCAGGTCGTCGTGGTCGCCCCCGCAGGCTGGGAGGGCGACGCCGAGACCGAGCTGCGCGAAGCGGCGGGGGAGCGCGCCGACTTGGGGCGCGTGGTCACCGGCGGCGCGACCAGGCAGCAGTCGGTGGCCGCGGGTCTGAGCGCGCTCTGGGGCGACATCGAGACGGTGCTGGTGCATGACGCCGCACGTGCGCTCACCCCTCCCTCACAGATCGATGCCGTCGCAGCGGCTGTGACCGCAGAGGTCGGCGTGATTCCGACGCTGCCCGTCGTCGACACGCTCAAGAGGGTCGTCGATGGAGCCGTGGCGGCAGCCGTCGACCGTTCCGAGCTCGCAGCGGCGCAGACGCCACAGGGCTTTCCGCGGGCAGCGCTGGAGGCCGCCTACGCCGCCGCGCGTGAGAGCGGGGTCGAGTACACCGACGATGCGGCGCTGTTCGCGGCGACAGGCCGCCCCGTGCGGCACATCGACGGCTCCGAACGCGCGTTCAAGATCACCACGCCGGCCGACCTCGAGCGCGCGAGACACCTTCTGGGCTCGCACAACGCAGGCGCCGGCATCCCGCGGGTGGGCATCGGCACGGACGTTCACGCCTTCGGCGGCGAGGGCGACCTCTGGCTCGCCGGTCTGGAGTGGCCAGGGGAGCAACCTCTGTCCGGCCATTCGGATGGAGACGCGGTCGCCCATGCCATCGTCGATGCGCTCCTGGGAGCGGCGGGCCTCGGCGACATCGGCGAGCACTTCGGCACCGCCCATCCCGAGTATGCGGGGGCCCATGCCGAGGTCTTCCTGGCCCGCACGCGCGAGCTGCTCCGGGAAGCCGGCTTCGCGGTCGGGAACGTCTCGGTCCAGTTCCAGGGGAACCGTCCGAAGTTCAGCCCGCGAAGGTCCGAAGCCCAGGAGCTCCTCAGTGGGATCCTCGGCGCTCCGGTGTCCGTGACAGCCACCACGACCGACGGGCTGGGGTTCGCCGGGCGGGCGGAGGGCATCGCGGTCACCGCGATCGCGACCGTCTTCCCGCTCTGACTCGGCGGGGAATGCGCGGTCCGTGCGGATCGTTTCCTGTCGACGAGACCATCACAGAAGGAGCCGCAGTGAAGATCCTCATCATCGGAGCCAGTGGGCATGTCGGACGGGCGGCAGTCGGAGCGCTCGAAGGGCACGACATCGTGGCCGCCTCGCGGAACGGTGATCCGTCTGTCGACGTGACGGACCCGACATCCATCGAGCGGCTCTTCGACGATGTGGGCCACGTGGATGCGGTCATCGCCGCTGTCGGCAGCGTCCCGTTCGCACCGCTGGCCGAGCTCGGGCGTGACGACTTCGAATCGGCGCTCCGCGGCAAGGTGCTGTCCCAGCTCGACATCGTCCGCATCGGTACGCGGTTCGTGCGTGACGGAGGCTCCTTCACCCTCACCTCCGGCGTCCTGGCCCGCGAGCCGATCGCCACGGGGGCGGCGGCCTCGCTGGCGAACGGAGCGATAGAGGCGTTCGTGCTGGGCGCAGCCGCCGAGCTCCCGCGTGGGATCCGCATCAACGCCGTCAGCCCCTCAGTGCTCGAGGACGCGCCTTCCTACCATTCGTCGTTCCCGGGGTTCGTCCCGGTGTCTTCATACCGGGTCGGCATGGCGTACGCCAAGAGCGTCCTCGGCGTGCAGACGGGACAGATCTTCCCCGTGGACTGAGTTCGCCCGTCATGGATGACGCATTCGCACGCGCCCAGGCTCCGGAACGACGCTCCCGGTAAGCTTGAGCGGTGACAGTCCGCCTCTACGACACCCGCGCGCAGCAGTTGCGCGACTTCGTGCCTCTCGATCCTGAGAACATCACGATGTACGTGTGCGGACCCACCGTGCAGTCCGGCCCGCACATCGGGCACGTCAGAGCGGCCCTCAGCTTCGATCTCCTGCGGCGCTGGCTCGAGTACCGCCACGGTCGCGTGACGTTCGTCCGCAACGTGACGGACATCGATGACAAGGTGCTCGCCAACGCGACCGATTCCGAGCCGTGGTGGGCGCTGGCCTACCGGATGGAGCGCGAGTTCACCGCTGCCTATGCGGGCGTGGGGATCCTCCCGCCGACCTACGAGCCCCGAGCCACGGCTTCGGTTCCGCAGATGCAGGAGCTCATCGCGCTGCTGATCGAGCGCGGCCACGCCTACCCTGCGCCGGACGGATCGGGGGACGTCTACTTCGACGTGCGCTCCTGGTCCGACTACGGCTCGCTCACCCATCAGTCGCTGGACGCGATGGAAGCGGCGGAGGACGCGGATCCCCGAGGCAAGCGGAATCCGCAGGACTTCGCGCTCTGGAAGGGGAGCAAGCCCGAGGAGCCGTCCGATGCGAGCTGGGCATCGCCCTGGGGGACCGGCCGTCCCGGATGGCACATCGAATGCTCCGCGATGTCGAAGCGTTATCTCGGCGCGGAGTTCGACATCCACGGCGGCGGGCTCGATCTGCGTTTCCCCCATCACGAGAACGAGCTCGCGCAGTCGACCGCAGCAGGAGACGGCTTCGCCCGCTATTGGGTGCACAACGGCCTCGTGACCGTCGACGGACAGAAGATGTCGAAGTCGCTCGGCAACTTCACGTTGGCCGCAGACGTCCTCGCCGCGCACGACCCGCTGGTGGTGCGCTACGCGCTCGCTTCGGCGCACTATCGGTCGAGTCTCGACCTCACGGAGTCGTCGTGGGCGGAGGCGGAGGCCGCGCTCGGTCGCATCGCGACGTTCCAGCAGCGTGCCGCACGCGTTGCCGAAGGGGGCATCGGATTCTTCGTGTCGCAGAGTCTTCCCGAGGCCTTCGTGGCCGCGATGGATGATGATCTCGGGGTTCCGGAGGCGCTGGCTGTGCTGCACGAGACGGTGCGCGCGGGCAACTCGGCGCTCGATGCGGGGGAGACGGAAGCCGCGCTGCACGCTCTTCGGGCCGTGCTGGCGATGACCTCCGTCCTCGGTCTCACCGCCTCATCCGGCGCGAGGACTCACGCGTCGGAGTCTGTGCTGGACGCTCTCGTCCAGACGATGATCACCCAGCGCGCACAGGCACGCGCTGACAAGGACTGGGCGGCGGCCGATCGCATCCGAGATGCGATCGCCGCCGCAGGAATCACGCTGGAGGACACTCCGGCCGGAACTCATTGGAGTATCGATGGCTAAGCCAGGGCGCCCCGGCGCGAGCAAGGGAAACAAGAAGGGCCCGACCAAGGGCACCGGCGGACTCGGGCGCAAGGCGCTCGAGGGTCGCGGACCGACGCCGAAGGCGGAGGACCGCGCCTGGCACCCGGCGGGCAAGCGCAAGGCTGCGGCCGAGCGGTACGCCGCGGCGACCGGCGGCAAGGGGCGGCCGGGCGGCGGACGTCCCGGGGCTGGCGGCGGAAACCGCGCGTCCAAGGCCAAGGCAGGAGACGACACCGAGATCGTGACGGGTCGCAACTCGGTGCTCGAGGCACTGCGGGCGAAGATCCCGGCGACGGCCTTCTACATCGCGCAGCGCGTGGAGATGGACGACCGTGTGAAGGAGATGCTCTCGATCGCGACCCACCGCGGCATCCCCGTGCTCGAGGTCACGCGTCCCGAGCTCGACCGGATGGCCGGCTTCGACGGCGTGCACCAGGGCGTCGCGATCAAGGTGCCCCCGTACGAGTACGCGCACCCCCAGGATCTGCTCGAGCAGGTCATCGACCAGGGCCACGTGCCGCTGTTCGTGGCGCTCGACGGCATCACCGACCCCCGCAACCTCGGCGCGATCATCCGCTCCACGGCGGCGTTCGGTGGCCATGGCGTCATCCTTCCTCAGCGTCGCTCGGCGAGCGTCAACTCCGCGGCCTGGAAGACCAGCGCCGGAGCGGTCGCGCGCACCCCGGTGGCTCTCGCGAGCAACCTCACCACGCAGCTCAAGGAGTTCAAGAAGCAGGGTGTCTTCGTGCTCGGGCTCGACGGTGACGGCGACGTGTCGCTTCCGGAACTGCAGCTGGCCGATCGCCCCGTCGTGATCGTGGTCGGCTCCGAGGGCAAGGGGCTGTCCCGTCTCGTCTCCGAGACCTGCGACCAGATCGTCTCGATCCCGATCTCCGCGGCCACCGAGTCGCTGAACGCCGGCATCGCGACGTCCGTCGCGCTGTACCAGGTCGCGTCGCTCCGCGCCGCGAAGTGATTCCATCGCCACATACATCTGACTAGGGGAGAACCGCATGGCTCGCATCGTCGTCCTCGGAGGAACCGGCTACGCCGGCCGTCACATCGTCGCCGAGGCGGTGTCGCGCGGTCATGCGGTCATCGCCCTGTCGCGCTCGGAACCGACGGATCCCGTCGCCGGCGCTGCGTATCTGCAGGGCACGGCGCTGGACCTCGACTCGTTGGCCCCGGCGCTCGACGGAGCGGATGCGGTGGTGTCCGCGCTGTCTCCTCGCGGCGACATGGAGAACAGGGTTCTGGAGGCGTTGAGCGGGCTCGCCGATCGACTCACCGGGACGGAGACGCGCCTGGGCGTGATCGGCGGTGCTGGGGGCAGTCTCGTCGCTCCCGGTGGGCTGCGTCTGTTCGATCAGGATTTCCCCGAGGAGTACAAGCACGAGGCGCAGGTCGGCATCGACTCGCTCGCACTGCTCGAAGCCACCGATCCGCGTCTGGACTGGTTCTTCGTGCACCCCGCCGAGGTTTTCGGTCCGTGGGCAGAGGGCGAGCGCACCGGACACTACCGTGACGGCGGCGATGTGATCGTCCGCGACGACGAGGGCAAGTCGTTCATCTCGGGGGCCGACTTCGCGGTCGCGGTGGTCGATGAGATCGAGCAGGGCAACCACCATCGCGAGCGGTTCACCGTCGGCTACTGAGTCCCGGCCCCGACGCCTCGGAGCGGTCAGACCAGATCGCGCCAGTCGACGTCATCATCGTCGTCGGCGGTCGGCGTCGCGCCCGTGATGACGGGAAGGCTCATCGTCTCGGTGGGCGGGCCCATGATCGTGGCCTCGTCGCGGCGATGGCGCAGCACCTCGTTGATGTAGCTGGTGAGCACCTCGGCGAGGGGGATGGAGCGTCCCTCCGCCTGGGACAGGTACCAGCGGTGCTCCAGCACCTGGTGGAAGACCTCGGCAGGCTCGAGCTTCGCCCTCAGCTCATAGGGGATCGCACGGACGACGGGCTCGAAGACACGGGTGAGCCATTCGTGGGCGTACATCTCCTCGTCCGCCCACTGCTTGGTCGAGCGGGCGCGGAACTCGTCGAGGTCGTTGAGCAGGCGACGGGCCTGGTTCTCCTCGACGTCGAGGCCTGTGAGGCGGATCAGGCGCCGCTGGTGATGCCCTGCGTCGACGACCTTCGGCTGGATCTCCACGACGGTGCCGTCGGCTGTCGTGGACATGGACATCTCGTCGATGTCGAAGCCGAGGGCGTTGAGGCGCTCGACCCGTTCCGTGATGCGCCACGTCTCGGCCGCGGAGAACGACTCCTGAGCGGTGAGCTCGGCCCACAGCGACCGGTATGACGACACGATGCCGTCCGCGATCGCCACGGCATCCACTCCGTGCTCCAGACGTCCACCGGCCGCGAGGTCCATGATCTCGCCGGCGATGTTGGTGCGGGCGAGGTCGAGGTCATACGCGCGCTGACCGTCAGTGAGGCCCTCCTCGTGGAGCTCCCCGGTCTCCGCGTCGACGAGGTAGGCCGCGAACGCACCGGCATCGCGCCGGAAGAGGGTGTTCGACAGCGAGACGTCGCCCCAGTAGAAGCCGACGTTGTGCAGGCGCACCAGAAGCAGCGCGAGCGCGTCGACGAGACGGTTCGCGGTGTCAGGGCGCAGCACCCGCGTGAACAGCGCGCGATACGGCATCGAGAAACGCAGGTGTGATGTGACCAGGGCGGCGGGGAGGGGGTCACCATGGGCATCGGTGCGGCCGGCGATCACGGCGACCCTGTCGACGCATGGCACATCGAGGCGCGCCAGGTTGCCGAGCATGTCGTATTCGCGCTGGGCCATCTCCGCAGTGGTCTCCTTGACGGCGACGACGCGACCGGAGAGATCGGCGAATCGCACGAGGTGGCGGGAAAGCCCCTTCGGGAGCGACACGATGTGCTCGGACGGCCACTTGGCGAGGGTTGTCGACCAGGGGAGCGCGAGCAGTCCCGGATCGATCTTGCTGGCGGTGATCCGCAGCGAGTCCTGCATGGTGCTCCCTGATGGCGGGCGGTGAGGAAAAAGAGACGCGGCGCAGGTGACCGAAGTCAGCCCGCGCCGCGTCTGTGGATCCGATCAGGCGGAGACGACCGGCTTGTCGTTCAGTCGCACGCCGGACTCGCTGTCGAACGCGTGCACGTGACCAGCGTTGGCAGCCAGCGTGACCGTCTCGCCGGCGTTCGGGTGGCTGCGGCCGTCGACACGGGCGACCAGGTCGGTGCGCTTGCCGTTGATGTCGGTGTGACCGTAGAGGTAGCCGTCTGCGCCGAGCTCCTCGACCAGGTCGACGACGACCGAGAGGCCCTTGCCGTCTGCCGGGCCGACGGTGATGTCCTCGGGGCGGACGCCGACCGTGACCTGCGAGCCGTTGGCACGGCCGACCGTGTCGCGGTCGAGCGGCACGACCTCGGTGCCGAAGCGCACGCCGCCGTCGGCCAGGTCGGCCGAGAACAGGTTCATCGCGGGCGAGCCGATGAAGCCGGCGACGAAGACGTTCTCGGGCTTCTCGTACAGGTCGCGCGGCGAGCCGACCTGCTGGAGCAGACCGTCCTTGAGCACGGCGATACGGTCACCCATGGTGAGCGCCTCGGTCTGGTCGTGCGTGACGTAGACCGTGGTGACGCCGAGGCGACGCTGCAGCGACGCGATCTGCGTACGGGTCTGGACGCGGAGCTTGGCGTCGAGGTTCGACAGCGGCTCGTCCATGAGGAAGACCTGGGGCTGACGGACGATCGCGCGGCCCATCGCCACACGCTGACGCTGACCACCCGAGAGAGCCTTCGGCTTGCGGGTCAGGTACTGCTCGAGGTCGAGGAGCTTGGCGGCCTCGAGGACGCGCGACGCACGCTCCTCCTTGCCGACGCCGGCGATCTTGAGCGCGAAGCCCATGTTCTCGGCGACGGTCATGTGCGGGTACAGCGCGTAGTTCTGGAAGACCATGGCGATGTCACGGTCCTTCGGCGGCACGTCGGTCACGTCGCGGTCACCGATGAGGATGCGGCCGGCGTTGACCTCTTCCAGGCCGGCGAGCATGCGGAGGGACGTCGACTTACCGCAACCGGAAGGTCCGACGAGGACGAGGAACTCGCCGTCACCGACCTCGAGGTTCAGCTTGTCGACAGCGGGACGGGTTCCACCGGGGTACAGGCGGGTGGCCTCGTCGAAAGTCACAGATGCCATTGTCGTTTCTCCTTCACCGGCAGGTACGTGCCGGACGATCCGTAGTGATGAAGCGGTGGGATGAGCCACCGTGACCCGTCTTTGGGTCGAAGTCAGTATGACATGAACAGCGGTACCTGGGTATTTCTCAGCCTCACTGGCTAGCATCGAACTCGGCCGCGCCCAGCGGCGATCGTCGCCGAGCGGCGGTCGGGGCCAACCCGGACCCCCTCAGACTCACAAGAGGAACGATGTCGAGCGACGAAACGCCGAACGTCCCCACACCTCGCAATTCTCGCGAGGCCGTGCGGGAGAAGGCTCAGAAAGTGCACGCCCAGCAGTCGAGGGCGCGCCTCATGCGACGGATCATCATCGGTGCCGTCGCGATCGTCGCCGTAGGGGCGATCGGCACTGCGGTGACCCTTGCGGTGTCAGCACAGGTGTCGAAGCCGAAGCTCACCCCCACCGGAATGGAGTCGGACGGCGTGGTCGTCACCGACATCACCGCCGTGGCGGGGTCCGATGAGGTGCCGGTATCACCCTCGGAGGAGCCGTCCGATGCCGCAGCCCCGGTAGAGCCGACGCCCGAGGCCACGGCCTCCGAGAAGGTCGACATCCACGTCTACGTCGACTACCTCTCGCCGGACGCGGGCAAGTTCGAGCGGGCGAACGCCCGCCAGCTGGCCGGCTGGATCAGCGAGGGAGCGGTCACGGTCAGCTACCACCCGGTCGCTCTGCTCACCGCGAGCTCGAACGGCACGAAGTACTCGCTGCGGTCCGCAGCGGCTGCCGCCTGCGTGGCCAGCCACTCGCCTGCACAGTTCTACGCGTTCAATCATGACCTGCTCGACAAGCAGCCCGACGTGGGCAGCGACGGCATGTCGGATGAGGATCTCGCCAACCTCGCAGCCGCCGTCGGCACCGACAACACCAAGGCCGTGCGCTCGTGCATCGAGGACGGGGACTTCGTCAGCTGGGCGAAGGAAGCGACCACCCGCGCGCTGGAAGGCCCACTGTCCGGTTCCAAGGACCTCAAGCTGAACGCGTCGCCCATGATCGTCGCGAACGGTGAGGCATACGTGGGTGCGTTCGACGATCCCGCCGAGTTCTCGCAGTTCGTGCTCAGCGTGGCGAGCGACGCCTCTCGCGAGACGCCGACCCCCACGCCGACTCCGACCACCACGCCTGCCTCCTAGGTCGAGGTGTGGTCGATGCCATCGCTAAGCTGATGGATGGCATCCGCCGACTTGGCGCAATTGGTAGCGCACCGTACTTGTAATTCAAGGCGGACGCATATCAGAGGTTTGCGCGGGGTGTCATATGACATCAGTCCCCTTGGAGCGACTGTTCAGA
>NZ_SCOG01000038.1:0-20537 GCF_005502545.1 Microbacterium sp. Beta | reverse complement strand
CCGTCGGCATCAACGGCTCCATCACGGCCCACACCTCGTCAGAGATCTCCTGTCGCGTCACCGTTCAAGACTCACCCACCGAGGAGCGGAACCTCTTGATCAACACGCCCTAGGGCACCCGTTCCGAAAAGGGCAGGGCCGTCGCGACCTCCGGGATGAGGCGGCGACGACCCTGCTGTGGACCCGCGTGCGGTTTACCTAGACGTGATCAGGAAGGTTCGCTCGAGATGCGTTCGGCCCGATCAAGGTCATCTGATCGAAGAAGTTTCGATGCCTGAAGGATCTCGACACCGAGAAGATGCCCATCTGCATCGAAATCAAGGATGATCTCCCCCACTCCGTGAGGGTTTCGAATCTCCGGTACTTGTGCAACAGATTCCCCCGCTTGCACTTCGTGCCCGACCGTGAGGTAAGCGGCATCCACTTCGGGGTCATATCTGATGTGCATCAGTGGTCACTTCACGCTGCCGGCGGTCAGTCCGCCGACGAGGCGCTTCTCGATGAGCATGAACAGGATGACCACCGGCAGGATCGCGACGATCGAGACGCCGAACACGTACTGCCAGCTGGTCTCGTACTGACCGACGAACTTGGTCAGGGCTACCGACAACGGCTGGTTCTTGTCGGTCGACAGGATCACCAGCGAGGCGGCGAACTCGTTCCAGCACGCGACGAACGTGAAGACGATCGCGGTGACGATGCCCGGCCACACCAGCGGCAGGTTGATCTTGAACAGCACGGTGAAGCGTCCGGCTCCGTCGATCTGCGCGGCCTCGTCGACCTCCTTGGGGATGCCCGCGAAGAAGGAGTGCATGATCCACACCGCGAACGACAGGTTGAACGCCGCGTTGATGAAGATCATCGCCATCCAGGTGTCGCCGAGTCCGAGAACGGTGAACTGGCGGAACAGGCCGGAGGTCAGCACGGCCGGCTGCAGCATCTGCGTGACGATCACGAGGAACAGGAACACCATGCGGCCGGGGAACTTGAAGCGTGCCGTGTAGTACGCCGCCGGGAGCGACACCAGCAGGACGAGCAGCGTCGCGAACACGGCGATGACGATGGTCGAGATGAGGTTGTACGGCAGGGGCGTCTCGGGGGTGGACCACATCGAGATGTAGTTCTCCCAGTGCCACTCGGTCGGGAGGTAGGTGGGATCGACGGACCGGATCTGCGCCTTGGTCTTCACCGAGCCGAAGAACATGATCAGGTACGGCAGCACGAAGATCGCGAGCACCAGGAAACCGGCGACGGTGCGCAGGATCACGCGGGGCAGCGTCACCTGATCTTCGGTGTAGCGGCGCTTGCGTCCGGGGGTCGGAGGGGTGGTGCGGCGGCCGCGGCCTCCCGCGGTGGTCACGAGCTCGGTCTCGGTCACGGTCATGATCAGACCTCCTTCATGGGCTTGACGATCTTCACGTACGCCGCGACGATCACGATGACGATGAGGAACGCCACCACGGAGAGGGCGCTCGCGACGTCGACCTTCTTCTGCAGCTCGATGTACTTGAAGATCAGGGTCATGATCGTGTCGGCGCCGTAACCCGGGATCGAGCCGGTCATCACCTTCAGGATCGGCAGCGAGTTGAACACGTTGATGATGTTGATGAGGATCGCCACGGCCAGGGCGCTGCGCAGTTGGGGCAGCACGATCGACCAGTAGGTGCGCGCGGGGCCGGCGCCGTCCATCTTCGCGGCTTCGATCGCATCGGCCGGGACCGACTGGAGCCCGGCGAGGATCGTGTACGTGGTGAAGGGAAGCGACACGAAGATCGCGATCACGATCGACCAGGTGAAGGCCGTCGCAGGGTTCTTCGTCCAGCCGTAGCCCACCGCGTCGTCGGAGAGCCCGATGTCGTAGAGGAACTTGTTGAAGATGCCGAAGTATGGCTCGAGGCTGTAGTAGAACACCATGGTCGTCATCACGACGGAGGCGGCCCACGGCACGATCACGGCCATGCGCACGAGCTGGCGCCCGGGGAAGGCCTTGTTCAGGATCTGCGCCAGACCGAGCGAGATCACCACCGTGAGGGTCACCACCGCGACCACCCACACGATCGTGCGGAAGAAGATCGGCCAGAACTCGGTGAAGGTGAAGACCGTCACGAAGTTGTCGAAGCCCACCGAGCCCTTGTCGAGGCCGGACAGGGAGATGTCGCGCGTGGAGTTGAAGAACATCACCCCGGCGGGGAACAGCACCACGCCGAAGATGAGAAGCAGCGCCGGTGCGATCCAGGGCAGCGCCTGGAGGAGGTCCTTTCCGCCCGGCCTGCCGCGCGTGGCATCCGGGGTCTTCGGAGTGCGGGGGCGGCTGCTCGCCGCCCCCGCGAGGTTCGAGGACTCTGTCTTCTGGCTCATTCGGGTACCCGAACCTCTCCGATCAGCGGGCTCAGCCCGCGTCGACCTGTGCCTGGATCTCGGTCAGCACGTCCTGCGCCGGCTTCGACTGCAGCTGGCCGAACAGCGACTTGAACGCACCGTCGGCGGCGGACCACTTCGGGTTCGTCGACGGGTAGAACTGCGCGTCGGGCAGCACGTCGAGGAACGGCTTGAGGGCCTCCTCGCCGGAGAGCTGCTCGGCGCCGGACTTGGTGACGGGGAGGAAGCCCTCGGCCTGCACCCACGGCACGTACACGTCTGCCGAGTAGTAGTAGTCGAAGAACTTGGTGATCGCTTCCTTCTTGTCGTCGTCGTTCTGGAACGCCATCAGCTGGTCCATGACGCCGAGCGTGAACGGCGAGCCGTCCTTCGTCGGGATCGGGACGATGGAGTAGTCCAGGTCGGGGTTGTTCTCCTCGATCTGGCCGACCGTCGGCGGGAGGCCGACCTGCATGCCGATCTTGCCCTGGATGAAGATGTCCATCAGCGGGGAGCGCTGGGTGGAGCCGGGGTCGGCCTGGGTCGCGCCGGCGTCGATCATCTTCTTGATCTGCTCGGCTCCGACCAGGTTCTCCGGGGTGTCGATCGTGATCTCCGACGCGTCGCCGAACGATCCGCCGCCGCCCCACAGCCACACGGCGGCCTCGGCCTGAGCCTCTTCCGATCCGAGCGGCATGCCGTATCCGGCGACTCCGCCCCCGAGCGCGGAGACCTTGGTCGCGGCGTCGAGCAGCGAGTCCCAGTCGGTCGGCGCCTCGACACCGGCCTGGGAGAGGAGCGCGTTGTTGACGAACAGGGCGCGAGCCGAGGCGATCAGCGGCAGGGCGTACGCGGTGCCGTCGACCTCGGCGTTCTTGAGGAACGACTCCTGGAAGTCCGAGTAGGTGTCGTCCGAGACGACGTCCTTCGTCGGGTAGAGCAGCTCATCGCCGACGAAACCCGCGAAAGGCCCGCCGTTGTAGATGTCCGGTGCCTCGCCGGCCTGGATCTTGGTGGAGACGACCTTCTCGAGGTTGTCCCACGACTGCACCTCGAGCTTGACCTTGATGTCGGGGTTGGCCTTCTCGAACCCGTCGATCACCGTCTCCCAGTTGGCCTTGGTGCCATCGGAGTAGCTCGGGACGAGGAGGTCGAGCGTGGTGGATCCTTCCGCGTCGCCGCTGTCGCCGGAAGAACCGCCGAACCCGCACGAAGCGAGCGAGAGCGTGGCGACGGCCGCAATGGCGGCGGCGCCGAACCGCAGTGACTTCTTCATGTGTATTGCATTCCTCACTGTGATGTCCGAACCCTCGGCGGCGGGGCCGCGTCGGGAGGGGGGTGTGGTGCACAGTCGCAAGCACATCACGCGACAGTGCGTGGGTGACCGCTTCGCCTGGTGGCAACCGCGATCGTTCAAGCCGGGGCTCGGGTGGAACTTGTCCGATTATTTGTCAGGAGAACAAACAAATCAAGGTAAAGCTGTTGACGACTCGATTCGACGCCATACTATGATCGAATCAAGCTTGAAACGATCACAAGTATGCAACATATCGCCAGAAAGGCACCTCGATGACTGAATCGCTGCCCGGCGCACACATGCGCGAAGAGCTCAACTCCCAGCCCGAGATGTGGACTCGGGCCGCAGACCTGAAGGCCGAGCAGGCGCTGCTCCCCGCTTCCGGTGCCCGGATCGCCGTCGTGGGCTGCGGTACCTCGTGGTTCATGGCGCAGTCGTACGCGGCGCTGCGCGAGTCCGCCGGCCACGGCGAGACCGACGCGTACGCGGCATCCGAGGCCTTCCTCGACCGCGGGTACGACGCCGTCGTCGCCCTGACCCGCTCAGGGACCACCAGCGAGGTGCTCGAGCTCGTCGAGCGCATCAAGGGGCGCATCCCCACGGTCGGCGTGATCGGAGACCCGGACTCGCCGCTGGTCTCCCTGGTCGACGACGCCGTGCTGCTGCCGTTCGCCGACGAGAAGTCGGTGGTGCAGACCCGTTTCGCCACCACGGCCCTCGCCCTCTTCCGCGCCTCGCTCGGTGAGGACCTCTCCGGCGCCATCGCCGACGCCGAGGCCGTGCTCGCCGAGGACGGCGACGACGAGCTGCGCGACGCGGAGCAGTACACGTTCCTCGGTCGCGGCTGGACCATCGGCCTCGCCCACGAGGCTGCGCTGAAGCTGCGCGAGTCGTCGCAGTCATGGACGGAGGCATACCCGTCGATGGACTACCGCCACGGTCCGATCGCGATCGCGGCCCCGGGCCGCGTCACCTGGCAGTTCGGCGAGGCACCCGAGGGCCTCTCGGCGCAGGTCGAGGCCACCGGCGCCCGGTTCGAGCAGCGGGCGATCGACCCGCTCGCCGACCTCGTGCGCCTGCACCGCACCGCACTCGACCGGGCCGTCGCCCGAGGCCTCGACCCCGATCAGCCCCGCAACCTCACGCGATCCGTCATCCTGGATGCATGACGCAACCCGCCGCCGGAGCCGACCATGACCCGAGCTGACGGGACGACCGACGTCCCCGACGTCGAGCGGGATGCCGCAGGGGAGAAGCTCGCCGCCGTGCGGACTCTCGGCGGCGGCGCGCCCGTGCTGGCGTTCGACGTGGGCGGCACCGACATCAAGTCGGCCCTGTTCGATGCCGACGGCACGGCTCTCGGGCTGCGCCGCACGCCCACGCCGATCGCCGAGGGCGATCGCACGCAAGTGCTCCTCGACCGCCTCGAGGTGCTGGCGGGAGAGCTCCGCGCCGCGCACCCCGACGTCGTGCCGCAGGCCGTGGGGCTCGTCGTCCCGGGGATCGTCGACGCGGATGCCGGGCTGGGGGTGTTCGCGAGCAATCTCGGATGGCACGACTCCCCGTTGCGCGATCTGGCCGCAGAGCGTCTCGGGCTCCCCGTGGCGTTCGATCACGACGTGCGTGCGGCGAGCTGGGCGGAGCGACGACTCGGCGGTGCGCGTGACTACGCCGATGCGGTGGTGCTCGTGATCGGAACCGGGATCGCGGGCGCCCTGCTCGTCGGGGGCGTCCCGTACACCGCGGGAGGATATGCGGGTGAGATCGGGCACTCCCCGATCGCGGACGGACCGATCTGCGCGTGCGGCGCTCGCGGCTGTCTGGAAGCCGTCGCCTCAGCCGGAGCCATCGCCCGTCGCTATCAGGAGGCGACGGGAATCTCCCCCGAGGGGGCGAAGGACGTGATCGCGCGCGCGGCGGCGGGCGATGAGACCGCTGTGGAGATCTGGAACTCGGCACTCGACGCTCTGACGATGTCGCTGGCTCAGCTCACCGCCGTCGTGGCGCCGGAGGCCGTGGTGATCGGAGGCGGGCTGTCGCGTGCCGGTGGTGCGCTCTTCGACGAGCTGCGCACGCGCTTGGCCGCGCGGCTCAGTTTCCACCGCATCCCCGCTCTGGTCCCGGCCGAGCTCTCCGGCAACGCGGGTCTGCTGGGCGCCGCGCTTCGAGCTCGGGAGCTCACGTGATCCTCACCGTCACCCCCAACCCCGCACTCGATCTCACCTGGCGCGTCGAGCGACTCGTCGAAGGGGGAACGCACCGCACGGACGCCGGAGCCGCGCGCGCGGGTGGCAAGGGGCTCAACGTCGCCCGCGTGGCCCACGCCCAAGGGGCCGACGTGCTCGCGGTCACCACCGTGGGCGGTCGGGTCGGCGAGGAGTTCGCGGAGGAGCTGCGGGCGAGCGGCGTCCCGCACGCCCTGGTGCCGGTCGCCGCCGAGACCCGTCGCAGCATCGCGGTGGTCGATGCGGCACTCGGCGACACCACGATCATCAACGAACGCGGCGTGAATCCGACCGACGTGGAGTGGGCGGCACTGCTTGCCGAGGTGGTCGAACGGCTCGCGGGCACCCGGGTGCTCGTCGTGTCCGGCAGTCTGCCGCCCGGTGCGCCCGAGTCGTTGATCCCCATGCTCATCGCGGTGGGAAAGGATGCCGGCGTGCCGGTGATCGTCGATACCTCCGGCCCTGCTCTGCTGCTCGCGGCCGACGCCGGAGCAAGCGTGCTCAAGCCGAATGCGGCCGAGCTCGTCGAGGCCACAGGCATCGCCGACCCGGTCGACGGAGCCCGATCCCTCATCGCCAGGGGCGCGGAGCTCGTGCTGCTCTCGCTCGGCGCCGAGGGCATGCTCGCCGTCACCGCGACCGAGCTCGTGCACGCGCGCCTGGACGAGCCGCTCTCCGGCAACCCGACGGGTGCGGGCGATGCCGGTGTCGCAGGGTGCGCCGTGCTGTACGCCGCCGGGGTGCGCGACCCCGAGCAGATCCTCCGCCGTGCCACGGCATGGTCCGCCGCCGCGGTGCTCACGCCACTCGCGGGCGACATCTCCTCACGCTGGACCGAGCTCGCACAGCACTTGCGCATCTCGCGCCCCGACCCTGAATCCTTCCGGAAGGACCCCTCGTGACCCTCGTCTCCGCTCGCGACCTCGTCTCCGCGGCATCTGCTGCCGGCACGGGCATCGGCGCTTTCAACGTGATCCATCTCGAGACTGCGGAGGGCTTGGTTCGGGCAGCCGCGCTCGCGCATCTCCCCGTCATCCTGCAGATCTCCCAGAACTGCGCCGACTATCACGGTGGGCTCGAACCCATCGCCCTGGCGACTCTCGCGGTGGCACGGCGCGCGCAGACCCCCGTGGCTGTGCACCTCGACCACGCCGAGCGGCCGGAGCTCGTCGACGAGGCCATCGCGCTGGGCTTCGGCTCGGTCATGTTCGACGGCGGCGCGCTGCCCTACGACGACAACGTGGCGCTCACGGCGGCGGTCGCGGCGCGTGCGCACGAGGCCGGCGTGTATGTCGAGGGTGAGCTCGGCGAGGTGGGGGGCAAGGACGGAGCCCATGCGCCCGGTGTGCGCACCGACCCCGACGAGGCGCGGGCATTCGTGGCAGCGACGGGAGTGGATGCTCTCGCGGTCGCGGTGGGCTCTTCGCACGCGATGACCGACCGCACCGCCTCGCTCGACCTCGACCTGATCGGGCGCCTTCACGAGGCTCTTCCCGTGCCGCTGGTGCTGCACGGATCATCCGGTGTGGCGGATGCCGTGATCGCCGATGCCGTGCGCGCCGGCATGACCAAGATCAACGTCTCGACGCACCTGAACGGCTTCTTCACGCGCGCCGTCCGCGAGAAGCTCGACGCGGACGAGCGCCTGGTCGACTCCCGCAAGTACCTCGCGCCGGCCCGTGATGCCCTCGCGGACGAAGCCGCGCGCATGCTCCGGCTGTTCGCGTTGCAGACGACGGAAGCCGCGACCTGATGAAGCGGGCCGCCCGGCTGAACGCGATCCTCGACCTGCTGGCCGCGAAGGGCGAGGTGACGGTCGAAGAGCTCGTCGAGCGATTCGAGGCCTCGTCGGCGACCACGCGTCGCGACCTCGACACGCTCGCCGAGCAGCGCCTGCTCACCCGGACGCATGGCGGTGCGGTGGCGCAGACGGTCGCGTATGAGTTGCCCATCCGCTACAAGAGCCACCTGCGCACGCATGAGAAGGCCAGCATCGCGCAGACCGCCGCCGGCCTGGTCGCACCCGGAATGGTGGTCGGGCTCTCCGGCGGCACGACCACGACCGCGATCGCCGCTGCCCTGGCCGCACGGGACGACCTCGCGGGGAGCGGGGGCATCACCGTGGTCACGAATGCCGTGAACATCGCTGCCCAGCTCGCCACGCGCCCCGACATCAAGGTGGTCGTCACCGGTGGCGTCATCCACTCGCGCACCTACGAACTGGTCGGTCCGTTCGTGGAGCAGCTGCTGCGCGGAGTGCGGCTCGACATCGCCTTCATCGGTGTGAACGGGATGGACGCCGTCGCCGGTGCGACCACACAGGACGAGCGCGAGGCCGCGGTGAACCGGATGATGGCCGAACGCGCGCGCCGAGCGGTCGTGGTCACCGACGGCAGCAAGCTCGGCGTCGAGGCGTTCTCGACCGTCGGCGGCGTCGAGCTCTTCCCGACCGTGATCACCGACGCCGGGGCTGACACCGAGGTGCTCGCAGCCCTCCGCGCGGCCGGATACGCGGTGCTGGTCGCCTGACGCCGCCGCATGGAGCGCGGTATACTCAAAGTATGACTACGACGATCAAGGTGAGCGACGACCTGCGCGACCGGCTGAAGGAGCAGGCCACGCGTGACGGTCTCACTCTCGGCGCGCATCTCGCTCATCTTGCCGACGCGGAGGACCGCCGTCGGAGACTGCAGTCGCTGAAGCATGCGATCGAACGGACGGCTGCGGCCGACAAGCAATCGCATGCTGCAGAAGCCGCCGAATGGGAGCGGACCGACCTGACCGACGCGACCGCGTGACCTCCTCCTCAGAGCTCGCACCAGGACGAGTCGTCTGGGCCGCACTCGAGCCGGTGCGCGGCAGGGAGCAGGGGGGACATCGTCCCGTTCTCGTCGTGGCCTCGGCTGGATACTTGGATGCCGTGACCACGCTGGCCATCGTGCTGCCGATCACGACGACCGACCGGGGCTGGCCGAATCACGTCGTCGTGGACGGGCCGAGTGGACTGGACCGACCGTCGTGGATCATGACCGAGCAACCTCGCACGCTTTCCCGCGACCGCCTCACGGGGACGGCAGGTGAGGTCACGGAGGAATGCCTGGCCTCGGTACGCGCCTGGCTCGGGGACTTCCTCGAGCTCTGAAGAGCGTCGCTCCCCCGGCACACCCAAGGGCCCCGACGTCCCCAGATCGTCGAGGCCCTCTGAGGGTGCCGCGGCGGCCTGCCGCATCATCCTCGAGCAGATGGTGTCCGTGTCGTGTTCGCGCTCCCCAGTGCGCCTGATCCCCAGATCCGACTGCGCCTCCCTCGCGCCTCTCCCTTCGAGGCCCTTCGCATGGCACCTTCCGAAGAACAGGAGCGAGCGGCCTCCCTTCTGATACATCGAATGGAGGAAAAGTTTCAGAATCCGCGGCCGTGGCACTGGAACGGGGCGCTCAGGCCGGTCTCGGCCGATGCCCGCGCGAGCGCGACGGCCGGTGCGGCACCTTCGGACAGGCCGGTGTGCACGGCGCTGAGGAGCTCGGCCGCGACGTCATCCGGAACGGCGACGGGGGCGGCGATCACGCAGTCGGCGCCCGCGTGCAACCACACCCGCGTCATGCCCAACGCCTCTTCGCCCCACCGCACCGAGGAGCGCCCGAGCTCGCACGCCGACAGGATCACGGTCGACGGGACTTTCGGGATCAGGTCGACGTCGTAGCCGAACAGCACGCCGTCCGCGAGCTCGAAACCGGAGAACAGCGGATTGTCCACCGCGTGCCTGCCGTGAGCCGCGATGTGGAGCACGTCGGTGGCCGCTGCGAGCTCGGTGACGGCGGCGACCGTCGCGTCCGAAGGCACCAGGATTCGCGGAGTGCGGCCAGTTCCCCGCCAGGTCGCCGCCGCGCGCTCGATCTCGTCGGCGGCGCGCGCTACCCGGGGCCCGGCGGCGAAGCCGATCATCGACGGTGCCGTCGTCGTGCGAGAGGGGACGCCCAGCAGGCGGGAGGCCGACGTCGCGAGCGTGAAGGGGACGCCGGAGATTCCGGGGAGCATCGCCCAGGGAACGCCGCCGAGCACACCGGGCACCGTGATCGCGAAGCGCGCTGCGGACGGCGCGGCGGACCTCACCGGGTCGAGCAGCTCCGCGTCGAGGACCGCCAGCCGTGAGGTGAGCGCCCGCGCGGTGACCGCGCCCATCAGTCCCCCACGCGTCAGCGCGGCCATATCGAGATCGGCGCGGAGGCCGTCGAGCGCCGTCTGCACCCGTCGCCACGACAAGTCGACGATGGTCGCGCCGGCCGGTGTCGCGACCACGGCCTGCAGGTCGGATCCGGTGAAGATGTATGACAGGACCGCCAGGTCGGGGGCGAGCAGCGCCGTCGCCTCCGCGAGCCCGAGCCGCTCTCTGGTGCCGCCGGAGCCGGTCGCCGCCCACTGCCGCTCGCGTACCCTGTCGCGCAGTTCCCGCACTCTGGCATCCGTCGTCCAGTCGCCCCCGGCCAGCTCGGCGCGCAGCATCCGCAGCTCGGCCAGGTCCACCGCGAGCGACTCATCGTGTGGGGGTCGCACCGGGGCGACCTGCTGGCTGAGGTGGCGCGCACGCTCGGACCACTCGAACAGCGTGGCGGGGTCGCGCAATCGCGCCGCAGCGGAGAGCCCCGCGAACATCAGATCGCTGCCGTGCATCGCGACGGAGGCCTGGAGGTCGAGGGCGCCGAACGCCTGCTGCCAGGCGGTGAGCAGCTCGAGGCCGTCGGCGGCGGCGCGCAGGGCGTCGCGGTCACGGCCGGCAGCCGCGGCGCGCGCGGCACGCACCTCCTGGGCACGGATGCGCAGCGGTGTCGGGGCGGTGTCGGCGATTCGCGGCAGGCGGCCGGAGCCATCACGGCGTGCACTCAGTCGCAGTCCCGTCGCCTCCGTGTGGAAGCCGCTCCGTTCGAGGGCTTTCGCCGTCCGCGCGAACGCCGCGTCGTCGATGCGGAGATGCGGCTTCGCTCGCTGCTGCGCCTCCAGCCGCACCGCCTCTGCCCGGGCCGCCCACCCGTCGTTCGCGAGCGCGGTGAAGCGTCGCGCCGCGGTGCGTGCTGCGCGTTCGGCTGCGGCAAAATCATGACGCAGGAGAGAGCGAGCCAGATGGAACTCCGACTCGCCTCTGGCCTGTCGCATCCGTTGGGTACCGAACTGGGCGGCGACCTGCTCGAGGAGTGCTTCGGCCTCGGTCGTGAGTCCCGCGTCGCGCAGCACCTCCGCGCGATCGAGGTCGCTGATGGCTGCAGCGAGATCGCTGATCGCGGCGAGCGTCGGGCGGGAACGTGTCATGAGCGTGAGCGCGGTGACGAGGTCTCCTCCGAGCAGGGCCGCGTACCCGAGGTTGTGCCTGGCCTCGGCGAGTGGCTCCTCGTCGTCGTTCGCCTCGTACACGGCCACCGCACGCTGCAGATCCTCGATGCAGGTCTCGAGTTCGCGCTGCTGCATCCGCACCACCGAGCGGTTCATCAGGCAGTTGGCGAGCTCGGTCGTCTCGTCTCCGATCGCGCTGATCGTGTCGATCGCACGGCTGAGTTCGATCTCCGCCTCGGCCAGCCGACCACCGTGCATGAGCAGGGTGCCGAGCTGTCCGCTGAGCACCGCGATGGTCTCGCTCCGCAGACCGGGCCGGCCGAGCGCTTCGCGGCACAGCTGTTCGGCGGCTGCCGGCTCCCCCGTCTGCGCGAGGACGTAGGCGACCGTGCCGTCGATGCGTGCGCGGAGATCGGGATCGTCGGCGCGGACGGACGCCGCGCCGAGGGCGCGCCGCGCCTGCGCGAACCGCCGGGCGTTCGCCGCCTCGACTCCGCGCCGGTGCAGCTCGATCGCGGACAGGGGCATCCCTCCAGGATGCCGTGCTCCAGGGCTGCGGGGAAGAGCGCGGATCGAGCGCGACACTCGCCGGGAGAAAGTTCATTCGTCGGATGACGCGCCGCGTCCTGATCCGGCATTCGTGCATTCGTCCTGCAGGTGCACCGCCGGGCGCCCCGGGCAGCCGCCCGGCACCAGGACGAGCCGCCCGCATCGGTACGGACGGCTCGTCCCGGGGGTGCGTCAGACGGGATCGACCGGGCTCGGCAGCGACTTCAGGACGGCGGCCACCGCCTTCGCCGCAGCGCTGGGAGTCGCCCCACCGACCGGCACCGTACCGAGCTGCGCGGCGACCCGCGCCGCGACATACGGTGCCGAGAACGACGTGCCACTCCACACCGCGAAGCCCCCGCGGTAATCGTCGGGGTCGATCGTTTCGCGGCGCAGACCCTCGACGTCGGCCCTCGTCGCTGCCTGCGTGCCTCCCACGAACGCGGGCGAGGTGCTCACCACCGCGGCTCCGGGTGCGTAGGCCTGCACCCACGGACCGATGTTCGAGAACAGGGCGACCGACTGGCCGGACGGATTCAGCGCTCCGACGGAGACGAGCGGTGCGTCCTTGTCCCGGCGGATGCCGTTGTCCGCGCCCGGCCATGGCCACAGGGATGCCGGGAAGGAGGGGCGATCGATCGCGTCGTTCCCCGCAGAGCACACCACGACGCAGCCGAGTTCGCGTGCCTTGGCGAGCAGCCGGTAGAGCGTGAGGCTGAACAGTCCGTCGGTCGGCGTCTCGTGGTAGTAGCTGAGCGACAGGTTCAGCACATCGATCGGGAAGCCCGTCTTCGGGTTCTCGCGGTGGCGCGCCAGCAGCGTCACGACCTGGGCGACCGTCTCGAGGAGCGTGCTCTCGTCCACGACGCCGAGCGCCCCCGCGACCCGGATCGAGAGGATGTCGGCGTCCGGAGCCGCCTGTCGGACGATGCCCGCGATGAAGGTGCCGTGTCCCGCGACCGCGTCGATCTCCCCGTCGAGCTGCCCGTACAGGTCGGGGTAGCGCTCCGGATCGGCGTCATCGGTCAGCCCGACCGGCACGCCGTCGAGGTCGACGGTGCGGGTGACGATGTCAGCGGGAAGCCAGGCGTGCTCGCCGCAGCCGGTGTCGAGTACAGCGACGACGGGTCGTCGTCCGCGCTTGGGGCTGGGACCGCGCACGGGCGCAGGCCCCAACCAGGTCACCGGTTGTCGGGCTCCGCGTCCGGGCTCGAGGTAGTCGTCGCTGCCGCCGGCGCCCCCCGCACCGCGCACCGGGTTGGTGCGGGTGAACGGATTGGTGCGGGTGAACGGGTTCGTCCTGGTGAACGGATTGAGCCCGACCGGATCGATGGAGAGCACGTGGTCGAGGCTCGTGCGCGGCATCGTCGAACGGGACATGCGGCGTGCGCGCTGGAGCACGCGCCAGGCATCCGGTGCGACGGGCGATTCACCGCGCACCGGCTCGTCCGGCGTGCGCAGTCGTGCGCGCAGGAAACCGGGAACTCCCGGCACGAGTTCGCCGTCGACCGCTGAGCGGGTGTCGTCCTCGATCTCGAGCTGCCAGCCGAACGTGTCCGCCGCGTCGCGGAGCGTGCGCACCTCCCGGTCGTAGGCCTCCTCATCGCCGAGAGCGCGGGTGATCAGCAGGCGTTCCGGCAGGTACGCCGTCGGAAATGCACGGATACCGTCCACCGGCTCCGTGCTCGGGTCGAGCGCCGTGCCCCGTCGGATCGATCCCTCCGCGCGGTCCTGCCAGGTCCATCCCTTGGGCTGATCCATGCGTCATCCTCTTCCTGCGGGTGGACCCGCGTCTTCATCGACGGGCGGCGCCCGTGGTCACAGCTCGAACTGCGGGGTCGCCAGTGTGCGCGTCTCGTCCCCGATCACGGTGGTCAGCTGAACGCGCGTGAGGCCGGGCGGGACGTCGTCGAACACGAAGCGTCCGGTCTCCTCCGGCGTGATCGACCTGGTCTTCTCGCCCTGGGTCAGGACGATCTCGGCGGCTGCGGTGTCGACCCAGCCGTCGACGCGGCGGCGTCCGGAAGCCGTCGTCGTCACGTGCAGCAGGATGCTCGTCGATCCGTCGCTGAACTGCAGGGTGAGCGCGTCGGCCTCGCCCCGCACCGCGCCTAACTGTCCTTCGACCAGCGTGAGCAGCGCGTATTCACGGTTCAGGCCGTCGGCGGCGACTACGGCGACCATGCGGTCGATGAGGCCGGCGGGCATCGGATCCACCTCGCTCCACAGGGAGCGGAGCCGGGCGAACATCTGGGCGTCCTCGTTTTCGGTCATGCGAATCCCCCTGCCTGCGCTGTCGGTGGCGCGTCCAGCAGGGCGCGTAGTTTGGCGAGGCACCGGTTCCGAGTGGGGCCGATGCTGCCGACGGGCATGGCGAGGTCGCTGGCGATGCGGGCGTAGTCCGGACGATCCTCGAAGGCGATCACGCGCAGCAGCTTCTGGCAGCGCTCGTTCAGACGCCGCACGGCCGCCCACAGCCGCCGGTTCTCGTCGCCGAGGGTGGCGTGCTCTTCGGCCGACGCCTGTTCGGGCAGCAGCGTGTCGAGGTCATCCGCTTCGGTCGTGTCGACCTTGCCGTGCGCTTTCGCGACTTTCCAGGCCTCCCGGCGGGCGGTGGTCGTGAGCCAGGCCGATACGGCCCGTGAGTCGCTGATCGAGTCGTGGCCGCGGACGAGTCGCAGCCAGGTGGTCTGCACGACGTCTTCGGCGAGGGTGCGCTCCAGCCCATAGGCGCGCACGACGTGCCAGAGCACGGGCGTCATCAGCCGTACGAGCTCGTCCATCGCGCGGCTGTCGCTCTCGCGCCATGCGTCGAACAGATCCGCGGCGCGCTCCCAGCGTGCGCGCCCGTCGTCCGAGGCAGGATCGTGAGCGGTGCCGGGTGCACCGTCGATCATGAAGCCCATTGTGATCACATCTACCAGGAGCGCGGCAAGGGCTTTCTGATACATGTCTGCATCCAAGAATCCGCGCGGATGATCGTGCGGGGAGGCCCATAGAAGAAGTCGATACCGTTGAGGGGTGATCCCCCTCGCCATCGTGCTGTTCCTCAACGCCGCCTTCAACGCCCTGGTCTGGCCGCAGTTCTACAAGCGCGTGTCCAAAGACCCCCGCGCGCGGGACGAGAACGGCAAGGCCACGGCGTTCCTCAAGGTGCATGCCGTCCTCATCGCGGTCGCGCTCGTGCTGGCTCTTGTGTCCCTGTTGGCGGGGATCGCCGCGCTGACCGGAGCGCTCTAGCGCCGACCGCCTTCTCCCGGGAGCTCAGGCGCTCTCGTACTGCTTCGCGTGCTCGGCCCAGCGGGACTCGACGGGCAGAGCGCGCAGCGCCCGGTTGCCGAGGGCCATCGCCACGGCGACGAGGCAGAGCGCTGCGCACACCAGGATGGTCCACTCCCGGCCGATCCAGGCGAGGCCGAAGCCGGCGATGAGTGGTGCCAGCGGCATCGCGCCCATGCCGAGAACACCGGCAGCGCTGTTGGCACGCCCCAGCAGGTGGCTCGGGGTCGCGACCATGAAGTAGCCCATCATGCCGGCATTGAGCGCCGGGACCAGCAGTACCGAGACGCCGAGCACCACGGCGATGATCAGCGGGTCGGTGACCACCGACAGCACGATGGCACCTGCCGAGATCACGGAGAGCCCCGCGATCGCCAGGATTCCGGCCTTGATGCGCGGGATGAGCAGAGGGGCCACCATGGCTCCCGCGAGCATCACGGCGCCGATCGACGCGCTCAGGGCGCCGATGAGGAGCTCCGAATGTCCGTCCTGTTGGAGGGCGTAGATGATGGTGGTGATCGTGGCGTTGAAGCCGAGGTTGATGACCGTCGTGATGAGCAGCACCCCGCCGAGGTCGGGACGGGAGAGCAGCCAGCCGAACCCCTCGCGGAGCTCCTTCCACGCGTCGGGCTTCGCCGCGGGCGGGGTCGTCGAGGTGCCGAAACCCAGACCATCCGCCGTGTCCGCGGCGTGTTCGGGCTCGACGCGCCGCGCAGCACGCAGGTGGTCTGGGTTTTCGCCCGCATCGACCACTCCGGCGCGACGCGCCTGACGCCCCAGCATCCACGCGGTCAGGGCCGCGATCACGTGGCACAGGGTCATGACCACGCCGACGAGCCAGCCGCCGACGCCGAGCAGCAGACCGCCGAGCGGACCACCCGCGAGCTGGAGAGCGGCATCGCGCCCCTGATTCGCGGCCTGTGCGCGCCCCATCGCATCGTCGGGAACGATCTCCTTGATGGCGCTCTCGCCCGCAACGTCGAAGAGTCCGCTGCGCGCGGCGAGCAGCACGTCGACCACGAGCAGCGACCCGAAGGTCAGGGCGTCCCCCAGGGCGAGAAGCGTGAAGCCGCCGGCCAGCACGATGCCGATGAGCGAGCCGAGGAGCATCAGCGCGATACGGCGATGGCGGTCGGCCAGCACGCCGCCCGCAAGAGTCGTGAGGAGTCGGGCCGCCATCCCGACCCCGCCGATGATGCCCGCCTGAGCGGGGTCGTTCGTCACGATCAGAGCGAGCAGGGGGATCGCGAAGGCGAAGAGAGCGCCGGCGAGCCCCTTGCTCGTATCGCTCACCAACCAGGTGAGGTAGCGCGTGTTCCGCCACAGGCGATGAGGCTCGGTGAGGGTCGTCATGCGTCGAGATTAGATGCGCAAGAAGTATTGCGCAAGCCTTATTGCGCAATTGGAAGTGCGGGTAGGATCGGGGGATGACGGAGGATCGCACGAAGAGCGCGCGCGATGACCCCGCCTGGATGACGTCGGCCATGCTGAAGGCCTACTCGCACCCGCTTCGGCGCCGGATGATCCGCCTCTTCGCCCGGCGGGACTTCCTCCGCGCCGCCGACATCGCCGCGGAACTGGGTGTGCCGGCGAACAGTGCCAGCTTCCACCTGCGCGCCCTCGCCGATGCCGGGCTGATCGAAGAGGCACCGGAGAAGGCCCGCGATCGACGCGACCGCGTCTGGACGGGGCACAAGGGTCCCCTCAATGTGGGCGGCCCGGAGAGTCCGGTCGCCGACGAGGAGCTCGGCAGTGCCGTGATCGCCGCGCTGGTCGAGGATCACCACGACCTGATGCGCCGCGTGACCGCCTGGACTCCCGAATACGTCGCCGGTCGCACGGCAGAGGTGCACGCCGCCTTCACCCAGCGCACGATGCGGCTGACCGAGGCCGAGTTCGACGACCTGATGGTGAAGATCAACGACGTGATGAGCGCTGCCGACGATGCGCACGATGACACCGACCCCGATGGCCGCTATTGGCAGGTGGATGTGATCGCCGCCGACGACACCATCTGACGCGGCTACTCGACCTCCTCTTCCCTCTTCTCGGAGGGGGAGCCTGTACCGCTCAGGATCAGGATGCGTCGCAGGTGCATCGCGGTGAGCACTCCCGGACCCATCGATCGTCGGACGTCGACCGTGCGGTCGTCGACGGTCTCGAGGAGCAGCCGGATCGCGCGCGCCGCCTCGGCGCGCACGCGGTGATCCTCGCTCGAGGAGGCATCGCCGTGCGCGATCACCTCGGCCACCGCATGGCACGCGGCCGACAGCGGACCCGGGAGGGCGGGGTCGAGCGCGAGCCCGGCTGGCCGCTCCCAGATGGTGTCGGCGATCTCGTCGGCGATGTCGCGGATGAGGTGGCCGATGCGATCGAGGGCGGCGAGCTCATCGTGGCTCTGCTGGATCCGCGAGCGGTGCCCCTTGGCGCGAGGATTGCCGCGACGACTGTCCTCCGCTTCGGTCAGGGCCGCCCTCAACTCCGAGGAGGTATCGGCCAGCGAAGCCGCGTCATCCGCCCACTGCTCGTGCTCGGGAGGCCACGACTCCGAGACCGCCGAGCCGATGTCGTGCAGATGCGCGGCCAGCTGCTCGCGGAAGTCGGCCACCCGTCCTGCTGCTGCCATGGTGAGCGGCGCCGGCGCGATGACCAGGTTCACCACCAGGCCGACGGCCACCCCGACCGCCATCTGCGTCAGATACCCGAACGAGTAGTCGTCGGCGTTCTGCCCGCCGATGATCAGCACGAACAGGGCGGCCATCGGCACATACTCGCGACCGACGCCGAACCACCCCGTGCCCGACACGAGTACGCCGAGGCCGACGACGAGAGGAATCGACCACCAGGTCGGACCCACCGTGATCACGATGAGTGTCGCGAGGCCGATTCCGGTGGCCAGCCCGAGCAAGGTCTGCAGACTCGATCTCGCCGAGCCCATCAAAGTCGGATACATGCTCACCAGCGCGCCGAGCGGAGCGTAGTAGGGGTACTCGTCGGTGACGCCGGGCATGTGCGGTGCGATCGCCCATGCCAGCCCGACCGCGAGCATCGTCTTCACGACGAGCAGGAGCCGCGCGGGGAGCACGGCTTCATGCAGCGAGCGGGCGATACCCGAACGGCGGGCCCGCAGACGGGGAGGGATCTTCACGCGCACCGAGCGTAGTGACCGTCGCGGCTCTTCGGCACCCGGTTGCTTCCGCCGTGCTCCGAAGCTAGGGGGATCCGCTGACGAAAGCCACGATGCCGCGACCGCACGGGGTGTGCGGTCGCGGCATTCGTGTTCTCTCGCGGAAGATCAGGGGATGGTCCTGCGGAACGCGAGGAACGACACTCCCGTGAAGACCGCGGTGAACACGAGACCCCACAGCGCCAGTCCCACCGCCCCGAGGTCCATGATCGTGGCGCCGACGTGGTTCCACAGGTCGAGCCGGGTCGCCAGGAAGACGAGGCCGATGAGCACCAGCGCCAGCCCGATGCCCACGATGAGCAGGACCAGCTGCCCCCAGCTCTTGTAGATCGTCGCGCCCGTGAACCCGAGCACGAAGAAGAACAGGGCGAGTGAGAAGTAGACGACGAAGGCGCCGAGGGGCCCGGCGTCCCACAGCCACGGCAGGTAGAAGACGTAGCCGTTCACGCCGTAGCCGTTCGTGGCGACCTCGATGCCGCCGCCGATCAGGAACAGGATTCCCATGAGGGCACTGCCGAGGATCGCCGTCAGCAGCGTGCCGAAGAAGAACTCCCTGCGGGTGATGCTCATGGCCTGCGAGAACGGGAAGGTCAGGGTCATCGCCGACATGCCGATCGCGAAGAAGTACCAGAGGGGCGCTTGGCCTCCGCCGCCGTACTTGGGGGTGTCGACCGGGATCATCGCGTAGATGATGATCGAGATCACGACGGCAGCCGCGAGGATGATCAGCGGGTACCAGACGAAGGTGCCCTTGTTGATCAGCTGCAGGCGGACGACGTTGAATGTGCGTCGCATCAGCGCACCTCCTCTTTCGCTGCGTTTTCTCTCGTGGAATCGGTCGCGACCTTCTGCGTGAGCCGCACGACCAGCTGCTGCAGCGAGACGGGTGCGAGGTCGAGTCCTGACGCGGTGATCTCGGCGCGATCCTCCGACGACACGGCACCGAGGACGGTGACCGACGCGACCCGGCCGAGCGACTCCCGGTGCAGCACTTCCCGCGCACCCACCCAGGCATCGACCTTGGCGGCGTCGCCCACCACGGTCACGGCGCGTTCGCGGACCGCATCCGTGTCTTCGTTGAGCAGGATGCGCCCATCGTCGATCACGATGACCTTCTCGATGAGGTTCGACACCTCGTCGATCAGGTGCGAGGACAGGATGATCGTGCGCGGATGCTCCGCGTAGTCCTCCACCAGTCGGTCGTAGAAGATCTGTCTGGCGACCGCGTCGAGACCGAGGTACGGCTCGTCGAAGAAGGTGATCTCGGCGCGCGAGGCGAGACCGATGATGACCCCGACCGCGGACAGCTGGCCGCGCGAGAGCTTCTTGATCGTCTGCTTCATCGGCAGCTGGAACTCGGCGATGAGCTCGTCGGCGAGCGCCTGGTCCCAGTTCGGGAAGAACAGGCTCGCAGCCTTGAAAGCGTGCTTGGGGTACGCGTCGTCCGGATACTTCTGGCTCTCGCGGACGAAGCAGATCCGACTGAGCACGTGCGCGTTCTCGTACGGGTGCTCGCCGAAGACCTTGATGGTTCCGGATGATTCGAAGTTCTGCGCGGTGAGGATGGACATGAGCGTGGTCTTGCCTGCACCGTTCCGGCCGAGGAGGCCGTAGATCGCGTCTCCCTCGATGGCGAGCGACACGTTGTCGAGTGCTCGCTTCTCCTTGTAGCGCTTGGTGAGGTTCTGCACCTCGATGACGGCGGTCATGCGGGGGTCTTCCCTTCTGCGTCGATGGTCAGTGCGGCGCGCTGCCTGAGCAGTGCCGCGAGATCTTCCGCGCCCAGCCCGAGCGTGCGGGCTTCGGCGAGGAGCGGGTCGATGTAGCGATCGGCGAACGCGGCGCGGCGCTCGCCGAGGAGCAGCTCCCTGGCACCGTCGGCGACGAACATGCCGATGCCTCGACGCTTGTAGAGCACTCCCTTGTCGGTGAGCATGGCGACTCCCTTCGCTGCGGTGGCGGGATTGATCCGGTAGAACGCGGCGAGCTCGTTCGTGGAAGGGGCCTGCGCTTCCTCGCTGAGTGTGCCGTCGACGATCGAGTCCTCGATCTGCTCGGCGATCTGGAGGAAGAGCGGCTTGCCTTCTTCGATCACGTGTCCTCCGCGTGGTTCGTGGGTTGGTTACTTGACTAAGTAACCATATGACCTGGATGAGTGTCAAGGGGCTCGCCACTGGTGCCGAAACCCAGACCGTCCGGTGCCCGCTCGGCGCGTTGGTATCCGCCTCCGGGGAGACACGCCGGGCGCGGACGAATGGTCTCCGTTTTGGCAGGAGTGCGCGGGCGCGGGCGCGGGCGTGGGTGTGGGTGTGGGTGTGGG
>NZ_SCOG01000037.1:0-21848 GCF_005502545.1 Microbacterium sp. Beta | reverse complement strand
GTGGAGGTGGAGGTGATGGAGGAGGAGGAGATGCGCCTGTGCCTGTGCCTGTGCCTGTGCCTGTGCCTGTGCCTGCGCCTGTGCCTGTGCCTGTGCCTGTGCCTGTGCCGGTGCCTGGTTCTGCGCGCATGCGGTCCGACGGAATCGGTCCGGGGTGTCGACTGGTGCGACGCGATGTGGCATGCTTGCGGGCACTGCGCCCGGCACAGCCAGTGGTGCACGACGCGACGAAGAGAGGCGACCCCGCAACCCCTATGTCCAGACCACTCGCGGGACCGCAGGGTCTGCTCCGCACGCTCAACGGCCGTGCGATCCTCGAAGCTCTCGCACGCAGCGGTCCGCAGACCCGTTCGGACCTGATGTCGACCACCGGACTCTCTCGGACGGCGGTGACCCAGGTGCTGCGGATGCTCGAGAACGCCGGTGCCGTCGCCCCCGCGGGCATCGACCGCGACACGAGGGGACCTGCCGCAGGACGAGTCGCCCTGCACCCGCGGCTTGGCTTCGCCGCCGCCGTGCACGTCGATCATCACGCCGCCCACGTCGTGCTGGTCGACGCGACCGGCACTGTTCAGGCGGAGGAGCACGGGCCCTTCTCGGAGGCGGATGACCGTGTGGCGCACATCGTCGCGCTCGTGGATCGGTGCCGGCGCTCGGTGAACGCGGCGAAGGCGGCCGTGCACCTGGCAGTCGTCGGAGTCCCCGGCATCGTCACGGCGGACGGAGGCATCCGAGACGACTTCGGCCCCGATGGCGGCCTCTTCCGCTCGGCTCTTTCCACAGCCCTCGACTGCCCCGTCCGCGTCGAGAACGACGTCAACCTCGCAGCGCTCGCAGAGCTCACTGGCGGTGAAGGCGGCACACTCGCGAGCTTCGCACTGCTGCTGCTCGACGACGGGCTCGGGGCGGGCATCGTCATCGACGGGGAACTCCACCGGGGGTTCTCCGGCGTCGCAGGCGAAGTCATGTATCTGCCGCAGACGCCCGTCCCGATCGGCGCGCCCCTCGCCGGCGACGCGGTGGTCGGAGACCTGGCCCTCGGCGTCGGACGAGACCCCGATGCGTCGCTCGCCGACCATCTGGAAGCAGCCGAGCGCGGAGAAGACGCGGCGCTCCAGATCGTGTCAGAGCTCGCCCGCCGCATCGTCCTCGTCGCGGGCACCGTGGGGCTGGTGCTCGACCCCGAGGCGTTCATCCTCAGTGGCAAGGCCGCACACCCGGCCCTCGTCGCCGCGATCGAGCGCATCGCCGCCGAGTACGAGGCGCAGCTTCCGCTCCGGTTCCTCGTCTCGTCGTTCGGAACCGAGGCTCCGCTCATCGGTGCGGTCGATCAAGCCGCGGCAGCGCTCCGCAGCGACCTCTTCAGCCGCATCCTCACGCCAGCTCCCAAGGGCGGCCGCTGAACGACCACCCCGACTCCATCGCCGAAGCCCACTCACCGGCACCACGCCACCCTCCGAGCAACGCCGCTCGACCATCGACAGGATCACCCGATGACCGCACCCTCCGCACTCGCCGACCGCCTGGGACTCGCGCCGGGCACGCGGGCCATCATCCTCAATGCGGATGACTTCGGCATGTGCCATGCCGCGAACACCGCCATCGTCGACCTGCTCACGTCCGCGCGCATCGACTCGAGCACTGTGATGGTCCCGTGCTCCTGGTCGCCAGAAGCGCTCGCCTTCGCCGCCTCCCGTCCGGACCTCGACGTGGGTGTGCATCTCGTGCTCACGAGCGAATGGACGCGCTACCGGTGGCGTCCGCTCACGGGCTCGGACACGACTCTCGTCGACGCTGCGGGCTTCTTTCCGACCGACGTGCTGTCCGTCGAGCAGAACGCCTCACACGAGGATGTTGCCGCCGAACTCTCCGCTCAACTGCAGACCGCGCTCGATGCCGGCGTCGATGTGACGCACCTCGACAACCACATGGGCTCGGTCTACGGGCTCGTGACGGGGCGCGACTTCCTGCGGCCGGTCTTCGAGCTCGCCGCACGGCACGGCCTGCCCTTCCGGCTGCCCCGCAGCATGGATGGCGTGGGCGAGAATCCCGCCCTGCAGGCTCAGCTCGATCGCGCCGCAGCGGCCGCCGACGCGTCCGGCGTCGAGATCATCGATCGCCTCTGGTCGCATCCGTTCGAACTCCTGCGCGAGGACACGCCCGACGAGGAGACGTACGCGGAGGTGCGAGCCGGTTTCATCGCGCTGCTGCGGGCGGTGCCGGCCGGAGTCACCGAGATCTACCTGCACCCGATGGTCGACGACGACGAGCTCCGCGCCGCCGTCGACTTCAGCGCGAGGAAGCGCGGCTATGAGCTGCGCCTGCTGAGCGACCCGGTCGTGCTGCAGGCCATCGAGGACGAGGCGCTCGTACGCATCGGCTGGCGTGACCTACGCGACCTGCAAAGGGGCAGCGCCCGGTGACCTCCCTGCGCGAGCGCGTCCGGGACCGACGACTGGATGCGGCGCCGACCAGAGCGCAGACGATCGCCTTCGGCGCATCCGGCTTCCCGACCCAACTGATGGCGCAGACCTTCTCCGCCTTCGTCGTCTACTTCTACGTCTCGCACCTCGCTGTCCCGGCGACGGGCGTGGCGATCGCCATGATCGCCCACGGCGTGCTGAACGCCGTGCTGAACCCCGTCGTCGGCACGATCTCCGACCGGCTGCGCACGCCCTGGGGTCGGCGCATCCCGTGGATCGGCCTGGGCATAGTGCCACTCGTCGTCGCCTTCGCGCTGGTCTGGATGCCGCCGGAGCTCCCGGTCACCGGCCTCATCGTCTGGTTCCTCGTCGTCGTGGCCGTCTACGACGTGGCCTTCGTGGTGGTGGTGCTGAACATCTCGGCGCTGTTCCCGGAGATCTTCCGCACCACCGAGGAGCGTGCCCGCGGCAACGTGCCGCGGCAGATCTTCGCGATCCTCGGCATGGTGCTCGGCACGGCCGGCGCTCCCGCGCTGTACGGCGCGATCGGCTGGCCGGGAATGGCCATGGTTCTCGGGGCCGTCTGCCTCGTGCTGCTCGTGTGGTCGTTCCTCGGCGGCATGATCGAGCGCCGGGCTCCGGTGACGTCTGCGGACTCGTCATCGCCTGGCAAGCCGGCGGAGGCCATGCGCTGGGGCGACCAGCTGGCCTACACCTTCCGCAACCGTGCGTTCGTCCCGTACGTCCTCGGCTCCCTGTTCGTGCAGACGTCGATCGCCGTGATCCTCGCCGCCGTCCCCTTCTACGTGCGCTACTCCCTGCACGCGCCCGAAGGGGAGAGGAGCCTGCTGCTCGGCGCGATCTTCGTCACGGCGATCCCCTCGATCGTGCTGTGGAGCGCGGTCGTCCGCCGCACCTCGCCGCGCACGGCCGTGCTGTGGAGCGTCGCGGTGTTCGGAGTCGCGGTGCTCGGCTACCTCGCCCCGTCGAACGTGCTGAGTGCGGCCCTGGTCGGCGTCGCCGTGGGGGTGGGTGTCGGCGGACTGCTGCAGCTTCTCGAGGTCATGCTCGCGCAGATCATCGACGAGGATGCCGTTCGCACGGGCCATCGCCGGGAAGGCGCCTACTTCGGCGTGAACGGGTTCGTCGTGCGAGGTTCGGTCGTCCTCCAGGCGGTCGTCGCAGCCGTGGTGCTGACGGCCTCCGGCTTCGACGCGGGGCACGGAGACGCCCAACCCGAGAGCGTCGACGGCGGCATCCGCCTGATGCTCGCCGTCGTCCCGCTCGGGTTCACCGCCCTCGCCTGGCTCTGCTTCTGGTTCTACCCGATACGCTCCCGCGACCTCTGACCGTCGCCTCGACCGTCAGCCGAGGCGAAGACGACCGCCGGTCGCGTTCACCAGAGCCGGTCGTTGTAGGGTCGAGCCCACAATGCGACGGTAAGCGTGATGGCCTTCAGCCAGGCGTCGTGCATCTCCTGGGCGTCGTCCGCTGAGGTCGCGCCATTGTGGAGGAACGGGCGGATCGTCAACGTGATCGGCGAGATGAAGCCGATGAGGTCACGCAGTGGGATGTGCTTCGAGGTCGACTCGATCCGGTCGGTCCTGTTCTTCCCGCTCGGGTGGTGCCTCCGGCCGATCTCCTCCTGGTAGGCGAGCCAGGTCTCGTCATACGGTCGGTTGCAGAGGTCGTCGATCCACCGGGCGAACCGCTGACGAACCGCTCCGAGGTACTCCATGCTCGGAGCGCCGTCCTTGCCGGCGAAGGTGGCCACGAGGCGCGGATGAGAGCCGACGAATCCATACCAGACATCGAGAATCGCCACGGTCTGCGGCACGAGGATGGCTCCGGCGCGGCGGAGGGCGGCTTCGTCAGCGGCGGACCAGAGCACCGACTGCTTCAACTCGTCGAGCTGGCTCATGGTGACCGGGGATTCCGGCACCTCGGGCCGGCCGTAGGTGTAACCGGAGGGGTCTGCGTGCATGATCAGTGTCCTTCTCTCGTCGTCGGCTGGTGGCGGCCGTCGTTCGAAAGAAGATCGGCGCCTGTGGTGTGTCGTTCCACTCTGCCGATCGCGCCAAGACGATGCGTTGCTTTTCGTCCGGTATTTCATACCGATCATCCGAGAATCCCGGACGATGTCCGCTCAGGACGAGACGGATGCCGCCTGTCGTGCCTCCCAGCCCGTGCGCACCATCTCGTCCACCGAGTACCGCATGGTCCAGTCGAGGTCGCGTGCGGCGAGCTCGCCCGTCGCCACGATGCGGTCGGGGTCTCCGGGGCGCCGGGGGCCGACTTCGGGGGTGAAGTCGATTCCGGTCACGCGGGCGACGGCATCCATGATCTGCTTCACGCTGAGGCCGTCGCCGGAGCCGAGGTTGTATGCCGCTTCGAGGGGCTGGCCGGCCGTGAGGCGCTGGGCCGCCGCGACGTGGGCGGCCGCGATGTCGCCGACGTGCACGTAGTCGCGCACGTTCGTCCCGTCTTCCGTGTCGTAGTCGTCGCCGTTGATGCGCGGGGTCTTCCCCGCGATCAGCGCCTCGAACACGATGGGGAACAGGTTGTGCGGGCTGACGTCGTAGACCGTCGGATCGGCGGATCCCACCACGTTGAAGTACCGCAGCGAGGTGTGCCGCAGCGGGCGCGCCGAGTCCGCCGTCGCGATCGCCTGGTCGCGCAGCAGCCACTCGCCGATGAGCTTGGATTCCCCGTAGGGGCTGGCAGGCTTCTTGGCGGTGTCCTCGACGACGAGGGCGACGTCTGGGGTGCCGTACACCGCGGCGGACGAGGAGAAGACGATGTTCGCGACACCGGCGGACTCCATGGCCTCGAGGATCACGCGTGTGCCGTCGACGTTCTGCGCATAGGTGTGCAGGGGGCGCTGCACCGAGACGCCGGCGTACTTGAAGCCGGCGACGTGGATCACCCCTTCGGCGTCATGCTCGCGCAGCGTGCTCTCGACGAGCTCGCGGTCGAGGATGCTGCCCTGCACGAAATCCACGCCTTCGGGCACGAAAGACGCGACACCGCTGGAGAGGTCGTCGAGCACGACAGGCGTGAGCCCCGCGTTCGCAAGCGCACGCACGACGTGGGAGCCGATGTAGCCGGCCCCGCCGGTCACGATCCAGGACATTGCTTCCTCTCCTGCCGCGGATTCGTCGCGGCCCGATGGATCATTCTGTCATGCGTCGCGCCGAGGACCGGCTGAGGGGAGGACCGCGAACAGCAGGGGTTCCCCGAACCCGTGCGCCGCGAAGGAATCCCTCACGGCCTCCGACACCGAGGCGACGTCGGACGCTTCGACCAGAGCGATCGCCGCACCGCCGAAACCGCCGCCCGTCATCCGCGCCCCCAGGGCGCCGGCGGCCAGGGCGGTGTCGACGGCCGTGTCGAGCTCGGGGGTCGAGATCTCGAAGTCGTCCCGCATCGATGCGTGCGAGGCGACCAGGAAGTCGCCGATCGCTCGCACGCCCTGCTCGCGCAGCACCCGCACCGTGTCGAGCACCCGCTGGTTCTCGGTCACGATGTGACGCACGCGGCGGAAGGTCACGTCGTCCATCAGACCCTGCGCCCGCGGCAGGTCGTCCACCGTGACGTCGCGCAGTGCCGGCACACCCAGGAGCGAGGCGCCGAGCTCGCAGGAAGCGCGCCTCTCGCGATAGCCGCCGGTGGAGTGGGCGTGCTTCACGCGCGTGTCGATCACGAGGATCGCGAGGTCCGTCTCGGCGACGGCGAGTGGGACGAGTTCGGCGTCCAACGAGCGGCAGTCGAGGAAGATCGCGGTGTCGGGCCGACCGAGCATCGACGCCATCTGGTCCATGATGCCGGTCGGCGCGCCCACCGCTTCGTTCTCGGCACGGCGCCCGATGCGGGCGAGGTGCGTGCCGTCGAAGCCGGTGTTCCACAGGTCGTTCAGCGCGGAAGCCGTCGCGCCCTCGATCGCGGCGGACGAGGAGAGTCCCGCCCCGACGGGCACGTCGGACGCGATGGTGAGGTCGAATCCTCCGAAGGGCCCGCTCGCTGTCGCGGCCTGTCGCATCGCCCAGGCGACTCCGAGGGGGTACGCGGCCCATTCGGGGACGGCAGGGTGGGCGCCCGCGGGGGTGGGGAAGAGCCGATCCAGATCGTCCAGGTCGACCTCGACCGGCTCCTCGGCGAAGGTGGAGGCGACTCGGACCCGGTCGTCGTCGCGCAGGCCGACGGCGGCCACCGTGCGCTGCGGGATGGCGAACGGCAGCACGAACCCGTCGTTGTAGTCGGTGTGCTCGCCGATGAGGTTCACGCGTCCGGGTGCCGACCAGAGTCCGTCCGGCTCGCGGCCGGTGAGGCGCGCGAACAGGGATCCGGCGTCGTCGTGTGCGGCGGTCATGCGGAGGCTCCCGGATCGGTCTGGTCGTCTCCTGTGCGCTCGATGGCCTCGCGGAGTCGCGCGGCTCCGACTTCCGGCGGCACCTCTGCCGCCCACGCCCACATCGCGGCCTCCGAGCCGGCGAGGAACTTCAGCTTGTCGGCGGCACGGCGCGGGCTCGTCAACTGCAGGTGCAGGCGCACGGTGTCGCGGCCCACGTGCACCGGTGCCTGATGCCAGGCGGCGATGTACGGGGTGGGGGAGTCGTAGAGGGCGTCGACGCCGCGCAGCAGGCGCAGGTACAGGGGTGCGAGTTCGTCCCGCTCGGCTGCCGAGGTCTCGGCGAAATCCGCCACGTGACGGTGCGGCATCAGGTGCACCTCGAGCGGCCAGCGCGCGGCGAACGGCACGAACGCCGTCCAGTGCTCGCCCCGGAACACGACGCGCTCGGACGCCTGCTCGGAATCCAGGATGCGCTGGAAGAGGTCGGGCGCGGTGCGGTCGATCGACTCCAGCACGCGAGCGGTGCGCGGGGTCACGTACGGGTAGGCGTAGATCTGGCCGTGCGGGTGGGGCAGCGTCACGCCGATCGCCTCGCCGCGGTTCTCGAACGGGAAGATCTGCTCGATGCCGGGCAGCCGGGAGAGCGCGGCCGTGCGGTCGGCCCACGCCTCGATCACGGTGCGCGCGCGGGTGACCGACTGCGTGCCGAAGGAGCCTGCGTGCTCGGGGCTGAAGCAGACGACCTCGCAGCGTCCGACCGAGGTGCGCGTGCGACCGAGGCCCAGGGCGGCGAGGTCGTCGAGACCGCGGGGAGCATTCGCAGCCTGCGGTGCGGTGCCCACCGCCTCGGCGAGAGCAGGACCGAATGCGGGGGAGCGGTTCTCGAACACCGCGACGTCGTAGCGGGACGGCACCTCCGACGGATTGCTCGGCGTCTGCGGGGCCAGGGGGTCGGCATCCGAACCCGGCATCATCACGCGGTTCTGCCGGTTCGCGGCCACCGTGATCCAGTCGCCGGTGAGCACGTCGAGGCGCATGGTCGCGGTGTCGGGTCGCGGGCCGAGGGCGCGGGCATCCACGGAGCGCTCCGGTCCGAGTGTCGTCCCCGGGTCGTCGTAGTAGATCAGATCGCGGCCGTCGGCGAGGGTGGTGGCGCGTTTGACGACGCCGGCGCCGAGGGTCTCGGTGCGCGTCTCGGGAAGCTCGGGCGTGTTCACGTAAACATGGTAGGCGCAGCCCCGTGATAACGTCAACACGAGCGAGTCGCGCATCCACCGTGCGCGGGACGGAGGCGGCGGGTGCGAGCACGCGGGAGTGGCGGAGAAGGCGTCGACGTGCCCGGTTCCGACCGCGGGCGTTCGTCCTCCCGCCGGGTGTCGATGGCCATGGTCGCCGAGCGTGCCGGTGTCTCGGGTCAGACGGTCTCCCGTGTCGTCAACGGCAGCCCCCGCGTGGACCCCGATACCAGAGCGCGTGTCGAGACCGCGATGGTCGAGCTCGGATACCGTCCGCACCGCGCGGCCCGCGCCCTGCGCACCGGGCGTTCGCAGACCATCGGACTCGTCGTCACCACGCTCTCGACGGTCGGCAACTCCCGCATGCTCCAGGCGACGGCGGAGGCGGCGGCGGAGCGCGGATACGCCCTCACGCTGGTGACTGCCGCCCGGGGCATCGGTGAGGCGTTCGACCGGCTCGCCGAGCAAGAGGTGGACGGCGCGATCGTCCTGAACGAGGCGTCGGCCCTGGTCTCCGACACCGAGCGCCCGAGCGGGCTCAGGCTCGTGGTCGTCGACGCCCCGACCGAGGCCGGCTTCGCCTCGGTGCACAGCGATCATGCCGGTGGCGCAGCGGCGGCCACGGAACGGCTCCTGGAGCTCGGGCACTCCACGGTCCATCACCTCGCCGGTCCCGCCGACTCCTTCGCCGCCATGGAGCGGGAACGGGGCTGGCGCGAGACCCTCGCCGCTGCCGGCATCGATGCTCCGCCCGTCGTCCGGGGTGACTGGAGCGCCGATTCGGGCCACCGGGCGGCAGCTGCACTGACGGCGGCCACCGCGGTCTTCTCTGCCAACGACCAGATGGCGCTGGGCTTGCTGCGCGCGCTCTCCGACGTGGGGCGCCGGGTGCCGGAGGATGTCAGCGTGATCGGCTTCGACGACGTGCCCGATGCGGCGAACTACCGCCCTCCGCTGACCACCATCCGGCAGGACTTCACGGCCCTCGCCCAGCGAGCGGTCTCGTCGTTGATCGACGCCATCGAAGGGGCGTCGAAGGCTCGCGCCGCCTCGGTCGTCGGAACCGAGCTCGTCGAGCGCGCCAGCACGACATCGCGCTGACCGTCACACCCTCCTGATGCGCCTGTTGCAGTTCGCCTCGATGTCGTGCCATGATGCCGGAAAGCGTTTTCCCATCTTGTGGCCGACCAGCAGGTCCGACCACCGGGGAAGCGCACCGACGGCCTCCTGCGACAGAAACGGAACACCATGGCACAGGCGAACACCCGCGAGATCGGGATCATCATGAACGGCGTCTCCGGGCGCATGGGCTACCGGCAGCATCTGGTGCGCTCGATCCTCGCGATCCGCGAGGAGGGCGGCATCGAACTCGCCGACGGCTCCCGCATCACGGTGAAGCCGATCCTGGTCGGACGCAACGAGGCCAAGCTGGCCGAGCTGGCGGCGAAGCACGGCATCGACGACTACACGACCGATCTCGACGCGGCGCTCGCCGACCCGCAGTGGGAGATCTATGCCGACTTCCTCGTGACCAAGGCCCGCGCGTCCGCGATCCGCAAGGCCATCGCCGCAGGGAAGGCGATCTACACGGAGAAGCCCACTGCGGAGTCGCTCGAGGAGGCACTCGAGCTCGCGCGCCTGGCGGACGAGGCGGGCGTCAAGACCGGCGTCGTGCACGACAAGCTGTATCTCCCCGGTCTGCAGAAGCTCAAGCGCCTGATCGACTCCGGATTCTTCGGCCGCATCCTCTCCGTCCGCGGCGAGTTCGGGTACTGGGTGTTCGAGGGCGACTGGCAGCCCGCGCAGCGTCCGAGCTGGAACTACCGCACCGAGGACGGCGGCGGCATCATCACCGACATGTTCCCGCACTGGAACTACGTGCTGGAGAACCTCTTCGGAGAGGTCAAGAGCGTGTACGCGCAGGCCGCCGTGCACATCGCCGACCGCTGGGACGAGAAGGGCGAGCACTACACCGCCACTGCGGAGGACGCCGCGTACGGGATCTTCGAGATCGAGGGCGGCGTGATCGCCGAGATCAACTCCTCCTGGACCGTGCGCGTGAACCGCGACGAGCTCGTCGAGTTCCAGGTCGACGGCACCCACGGATCCGCCGTGGTCGGACTGTTCGGCGCGAAGATCCAGCCGCGCAATGCCACCCCGAAGCCCGTGTGGAACCCCGACCTCGAGGACACGCGCGACTACGACGCCGACTGGCAGGACGTGCCGACCAACGACGTCTTCCTCAACGGTTTCCGCCAGCAGTGGCAGGAGTATCTGGTCTCCTACGTCGAGGGCACCGAATACCCGTTCGACCTGCTCGCCGGTGCACGGGGTGTGCAGTTCGCCGAGGCGGGACTGACCTCCAGCGCCGAGGGTCGCAAGATCGCCCTGTCGCCGCTGACCCTGGGCTGAGGCGCGCATGAGCACTCTGCGCCTCCTCCGCCCCAGCGGTGAGACGTTCGCCGCCGCCCTCAACGACTCGGGCGCATACGCCCGCCCGACGACGCCGCTGCAGAGTCGTGTCGCCTACGCCGCTGCACACGTCGTGCCGAAGGTGCATGCCGACAACACCCCGGGACAGCCCGCCGACATCGACTGGGATTCCACCCTCGCCTTCCGCCGCAACGTGTACTCCTGGGGTCTCGGCGTCGCCGACGCGATGGACACGGCGCAGCGGAACATGGGTCTCGATGCCGCAGCCACCCGTGAGCTGATCGCCCGCAGCGCTCAGGTCGCGCGCGAGGAGGGCGGTTCGGTCGTCGTCGGCGTCAACACCGACCACATCGCCGAGACGCACATCCCCCTCGAACAGGTGATCACGGCCTACACCGAGCAGCTGCACTTCACCGAGGAGCAGGGCGCCGGACCCGTGCTGATGGCCTCGCGCCACCTCGCCCGTGTCGCCGCCGACGCCGCCGATTACCGTCGCGTGTATCGGGAGGTGCTCTCGCGCGCGTCGACCCCCGTGGTGCTGCACTGGCTGGGTACGGCTTTCGACCCCGAGCTCGCCGGCTACTTCGGTGCGGAGGATTGGCAGACGGCGTCCGAGGTGCTGCTGCAGATCATCGCCGAGAGCCCTGGCAAGGTCGCGGGTGTCAAGATGAGCCTGCTGAACGCCGACTCCGAGATCGCGGTGCGCTCGCGCCTCCCCGAGGAGGTCAGGATGTTCACCGGCGATGACTTCAACTACGTGGACCTGATCGGCGGCGCTGCGGACCGTGCCCACTCCGACGCGCTGCTGGGAGCCTTCGCCGCGATCACCCCTGTCGCGTCCGCGGCGATCCAGGCGTTGGATGCGGGTGACGCTGCGGAGTACCGGCGGGTCCTCGGTCCGACCGAGGCACTGAGCAGGCAGGTGTTCGCGGCGCCCACCTTCTACTACAAGACGGGTGTGGCGTTCCTCTCCTGGTTGAACGGGCACCAGCCTGCGTTCCAGATGGTCGGCGGGCTGCATTCCGCGCGCAGCCTGCCGCATCTGAGCCGCATCGTCGAGCTCGCGAACGACTCGCTCGCGCTCGAACAGCCCGACCTCGCCCGCGAGCGATGGCACAGCATGTTGCGTGTGAACGGAGTGGACGCATGACCCGCGAAGCGCAGACTCCGGATCCGCGACTGTCGATCAATCAGGCGACCATCAAGCACGCCGACCTCGCGACGGCGCTGCGGGTCACGGCCGCCGCCGGCGTACGGTCGATCGGACTCTGGCGTGAGCCCGTGAACGACGTCGGGCTCGACGTCGCGGCGCGGATGCTCCGAGACTCGGGGCTCCGGTTCTCGACGCACTGCCGAGGCGGATTCTTCACGCTGCCGGACGGCCCGGAGAGGCGCGCGGCGCTCGACGACAACCGCCGTGCGATCGAGGAGACGGCGACGCTCGCGGCCGCGGGAGCCGCGGGATCCACCGCTGTGCTGGTGCTCGTCGCCGGGGGGCTGCCCGCGGGATCGCGCGACCTGATCGGAGCGCGCGAGCGCGTGCGCGATGCCATCGGCGTGCTGGCCCCCGAGGCGAAGGCGGCGGGTGTGACGCTCGCGATCGAGCCGCTGCACCCGATGTACGCCTCCGATCGCGCCGTCGTCTCGACGCTCGGTCAGGCGCTCGACATCGCGGGCGACTTCGAGCCCGATGTGGTGGGCGCGGCCGTCGACACGTTCCACATCTGGTGGGATCCGGAGGTGCTCGAGCAGATCGCGCGCGCCGGCCGGGAGGGACGCATCGCCACGTACCAGGTGTGCGACTGGAAGACGCCCCTCGCGGACGATGTGCTGCTCTCACGGCACTACACCGGCGACGGGGTGATCGACTTCGCCTCGCTCACGCGCGCCGTGATCGCGACCGGATACGACCGTGACATCGAGGTCGAGATCTTCAATGCCGACATCTGGACGGACGCTCCGGATCACGTCGTACGGCGGACCGCCGAGACGTTCGCCGAAGCCGTCTCCCCGTACCTGAGGTGAGGATGTCCGGTCGCCGGCGCCGCGTCGTCCCTCGCGGTGATGCTGAGGCGGGACCGTGGCAAGTAGGATCTGGGTCATGACCAAGCCCGCAACGTCCGCGGAGCGGCCAGCGCGGTCTCCGCGTCATGTGCGAGGGCCCGCCCCCACCCTGCACGACGTCGCACGCGAGGCGGGGGTCTCGCTCGCGACCGCATCGCGCGTGCTGAACGGCTCCGAGCGGAAGGTCGCCGAGTCGTTCCGGGAACGGGTGGAGTCCGCGGCCGGGAAGCTGGGGTACACCGCCAACGTCTCGGCCCAGTCGATCGCGAAGGGCACGTCGCCGGTCATCGCCCTGCTCGTCGCCGACATCGCCGACCCCTATTTCGGACAGATCGCGTCAGGCGTCGCCAGGGGAGCGGACGAGGAGGGGCTGGTCGTGACGATCGCGATCACCGAGAGGGACCAGGCGCGGGAGGCGCGGATCGTGCGCGCCCTGCGCGGGCAGCGGCCCCGAGGCCTGATCCTGGCCGCCTCTCGCACACAGGAGGCCACAGAGGCCGAGACCGCGCACGAGCTCGCGGAGTTCGTGAGGCAGGGCGGCCGCGTCGTGGCGTTCGGACCAGACGGCGAGGGAGAGCGTCACATCGAGATCGACAACCGCTCCGGTGCGGAGGCGTTGGGTCGTCTGATGGCAGAGCGCGGATACCGCCGTGCCATCGTTCTCGGCGCGGCGGACGGGGTGCGCACATCGGATGATCGTCTCGTCGGCTTCCGCGCGGGTTTCGAGCAGGCGGGTGGCGTCGTCGAGAGCGTGCATCGTGGCGACTTCCGCCGGGAGTCCGGGGCTGCCGGGATGAGGGCGGCCCTCGACCGCGGAGTGGAGGCCGGCACCCTCGTGTTCGCGATCAGCGACGTGGTGGCGCTCGGGGCGATGTCCGCGATCCGTGACACGGGGCGCGAGATCGGCACCGACATCGCGGTCTGCGGTTTCGACGATGTCCCCGCGAGCAGCGATGTCTCCCCGGCACTGACGACGGTGCGCGTGCCGTTGAGCGACGTCGGGTACCAGGCCTTCCGCGCGACGGTCGACGTCGAGTGGGTGCAGGCCCCGTTGCCGCTCGAGGTCATCGTGCGTGCCAGCACTCCGATGGTCGGCTCGTGACCAGGGTCGTGCTGGCCCCCGACAGCTTCAAGGGCACGGTCGCCGCGGTGGAGGCGGCCGTCGCGCTCGCGGAGGGCTGGGCATCGGTCGAACCCGAGGCTGAGTTCGTGCATCGACCGATGGCAGACGGTGGTGAGGGGACCGTTGCGGCCTTCGAAGCGGCGGTGCCAGGCGCGGTGCGGATGCCCCTCGCGGTCGACGGGCCTGCCGGGGTGCGGGTCGACACCTTCTGGCTGCTGCTGCCGCCGACGGTCGACGCCCCCGACGGCACAGGTGTGATCGACCTCGCCTCGACCTCGGGCATCGAGCTGCTGCAGGAGCTGCGTCCCTGGGATGCGGATACGACCGGCCTCGGCCAGGCCCTGGCCGCAGCCATCGATCATGGTGTCTCACGCCTCGTCGTCGGCATCGGCTCCAGCGCGTCCACCGATGGAGGCACCGGGATGCTCTCGGCCCTCGGCGCGCGGTTCCTCGATGCCACCGGCGTTCCGGTCGCTCGCGGCGCGCGCGGCCTCGCAGACATCGCGTCCGTCGATCTCACCGGGCTGCGCGCGGCACCCGACGTGCGGGTACTCACCGACGTCACGAATCCGCTCACCGGCCCGCGCGGTGCGGCCGCGGTGTTCGGCCCCCAGAAGGGGCTGCGATCGGTCGACGACATCGCCATCGTCGACGACGGCCTCGGCCGGCTCGCCGAACTGCTCGCCATCGATCCCGCAGGGCCAGGCCACGGCGCGGCCGGCGGAACCGGAGCAGCCCTCGTCGCGTGGGGTGGCGAGCTCGCTCCCGGTGCCGCGGAGGTCGCCGAGCTCATCGGTCTCGCCGATGCGCTCTCCGATGCCGACGCGATCATCACGGGGGAGGGGTCGTACGACGGCCAGTCCGGAGACGGCAAGGTGCCGTCATTCCTCGCGAATCTCGCGGCCGAGGCCGGAGCCGTGGCGATGCTGGCGGCAGGGCGGGTCACCGCAGACGCCGACACCTCGTCGTTCGCCGACGTCGCGTCTCTCACCGCGCTGGCCGGTTCGTCGGAGGCGGCGCTGGCCGAACCCGTCCGCTGGTTGCGCGCCGCCGGCGCCGTTCTGGCTCGCACCGCCGCAGCTCGCACCGCATCTGCCGGCGAACCGTCCTGACCGCCGGCGCGAGACCGACGGTCCGCAGCCGTCAGTCGCCGAGCGCGGCGGAGACCACGGCGCGTGCTTCGGCCTGCACCTCGGCGAGGTGCTCAGGACCGCGCAGGCTCTCCGCATAGAGCTTGTAGACGTCTTCGGTGCCCGAAGGGCGAGCGGCGAACCAGGCGTGCTCGGTCTGCACCTTGAGGCCGCCGATCGCCGCACCGTTGCCAGGGGCGTGCGACAGCTTCGCCGTGATGTCCTCGCCGGCGAGCGCCGTCGCCGTCACCGCCTCGGGAGCGAGCTTGCCGAGGGTCGCCTTCTGCTCCGGGGTCGCCGGAGCGTCGACGCGCTGATACGCCGATGCGCCGAAGGCGGTCTCCAGCTCGCGGTACCGCTCCGAGGGGGTCTTCCCGGTGACGGCGATGATCTCGGCGGCGAGCAGGCACAGCAGGATGCCGTCCTTGTCCGTGGACCAGACCGAGCCGTCCTTGCGGAGGAACGAGGCACCGGCCGACTCCTCGCCGCCGAACGCGACCGAGCCGTCGAGCAGCCCGGGGACGAACCACTTGAATCCGACCGGAACCTCCAGCAGGCGCCGTCCGAGCGACTCGGCGACACGGTCGATGATCATGGACGAGACCAGCGTCTTGCCGATCGCGGCGTCGCGGGGCCACCCCTCGCGGTGCGAGAACAGGTAGTCGATGGCGACTGCGAGGTAGTGGTTCGGGTTCATCAGTCCGGCGTCCGGGGTCACGATCCCGTGCCGGTCGGCGTCGGCGTCGTTCCCGGTGAGGACGTCGTAGGAGCCCTTCTTCGCGACCAGGGATGCCATCGCCGAAGGGGACGACGGATCCATCCGGATCTTCTCGTCCCAGTCGAGCGTCATGAAGCGCCATGTCGGGTCGACCTCGGGGTTCACGACGGTGAGGTCGAGGTCGTGCATCTCGGCGATCAGCGACCAGTACTCGACGGAGGCCCCGCCCAGCGGGTCGGCGCCGATGCTGACGCCGGCGCTGCGGATCGCATCGATGTCGATGATCGACGGCAGATCGCGCACGTAGGCGTCACGGAAGTCGTAGCCGGTGAGGGAGTCCCAGTCGATGTCGGCGAAGCGCTCCAGCTTCACGCCCTCGAGCCCCGCGGCGATCAGGGTGTTCGCCCGGTCGGCGATCCAGCTTGTCGCGTCGGTGTCGGCGGGCCCGCCGTGCGGAGGGTTGTACTTGAATCCGCCGTCGCGCGGAGGGTTGTGCGAGGGGGTGACGACGATGCCGTCGGCGCGACCGGGGTCGTCTGCCGCCTTGCCGCGGTTGTAGGTGAGGATCGCGTGGCTGAGGGCCGGAGTCGGCACCCACGAGTCGCGGGAGTCGACGCGCACGTCGATGCCGTTCGCGAGCAGCACCTCGATCGCGCTGCGCTCGGCGGGGAGCGACAGCGCGTGCGTGTCGCGTCCGAGGAACAGCGGACCGGTGATCCCCTGCGCGTCGCGGTAGTCGACGATCGCCTGCGTCGTGGCGAGGATGTGGTTCTCGTTGAAGCTGTTCGACAGCGACGATCCGCGATGGCCGCTGGTGCCGAACACGACGCGCTCTGCGGCCACCTCCGGGTTCGGCGTGCGGTCGTAGTAGGCGGCGATCAGTTCGTCGACGTCGATCAGGTCACTTTCCTCCGCGGGGAGGCCGGCACGGCTCGTCATCCTCTCAGTCTGCCCCCTGTTCGGCGTGATCGCATCCGGAAGAGGCCCTCTTCCTCTCCCGCCTCGCCGTTCTCGTCGCGATATGACAGCCAGAACCGCCGACGAAGGTCGAATATTGCGACGGGAGGGGAAGTCACGCGGGGGAGCGGCGCCGTCACCGAGGGATAAGGTGAAACCCGTGACTGAACGCCGCACCTACAGCTATCTCGGCCCCGCCGGCACCTTCACGGAGGCGGCGCTCGATCAGGTGGCCGAGGCCCGCGGGCAGGACTGGCGCCCCGTGCACAACGTGGGCGAGGCTCTCGCCGACGTGCTCGAGGGGCGCAGCGACGCCGCGATGATCGCGATCGAGAACTCGATCGAGGGCGGGGTGTCCACCACGCAGGACGCTCTGGCGACCCTCCCCGGTCTGCGCATCATCGGCGAGTACCTGGTGCGGGTGAACTTCGTGCTGGTGGCCCCGCGCGGCACGACGCTCGACCAGGTCGAGGTCGTCGCGGCGCATCCCGTCGCCTACGCGCAGTGCCACGGCTGGCTCGGCGCGCACCTGCCGTCGCACTCGCACGTGCCGGCCTCGAGCAACGTCGCCTCCGCGATCGGCGTCCTCGACGGAACGCTGCCCGCCCAGGCCGCCATCGCGGCTCCCGGCATCGTGAACCACTACGACGTCGATGTGCTGGCGGAAGGCATCGGCGACAACGCGCAGGCGGTGACCCGTTTCGTGCTGGTCACCCGCACCACCCGTTCACCGGAACCGACCGGCGCGGACAAGACGTCCCTGATCGTCGAGCTTCCGCACGACCACCCCGGATCGCTCCTGGAGATGCTCGAGCAGTTCTCCACCCGCGGCATCAACCTGTCGCTCATCGAGTCGCGGCCCATCGGCGATGAGCTGGGTCGCTACCGGTTCGTGATCGACGCCGACGGCCACATCGAGCACGAGCGCATGGCCGATGCGCTGCTCGGCATCCGCCGGTTCAGCCCCCGCGTCGTGTTCCTCGGGTCGTACCCGCGGGCGGACCGTCAGATCGTGCAGTACCCTGACCGCTACTCGGACGACGTGTTCGTCGAGGCGCGCGATTGGCTCCGCGGGATCCTCTCCGGCGAACCGGAGTCCTGACTCTCCCGGTCCGTCAGGCCGTCGAGCCGCTCAGTGCTCCTGGAAGCGCGGCCAATCGCTCCCCGGCGTCATGTGCGAATGCAGCGCACCCTTCGCCGAGGCGAGGCTCGGGTAGGTGCCCGTCGTCGCGTCGGCCCCGACCATCGTGACCGTGTAGCCGTCCTCGTCGTGGCGGATGCTGCCCACAACGCCGTTGCGTCCGTAGGCCACCCAGAGTGCGAGTGTCTTCGTGGTGCTCATTGTCGAACCCCTCTCTCTGCCGCCGAGGCTACGCCTGCCCGCAGGGGAAGGCCAGGGCTTGACAAGCGGCCGTCACGGGCGGCTCAGAGCGCAGCGGCGATGAGCTCCAGAGTCTGCGCTCGTCCGGTCGGGGCGTCCTTCGGCTCGGCGTCGTAGGCACCGGCGACCGGTGAGAGCATGACCTCGTCGACGCCGTGGCGCTCGGCGAAGGCACGCACCTCGGCCGCGACGCTCTCACCCGTGCCGACGAACCAGCGAGAGCGGGCGGCCTGCACGACCTCGTCGGTAGCCGGGTCGGTGACGGCGGACATCGCTTGCTCGACGGTCTCGAGAGCGGCGAGGGGTTGATTGAGCCGCAGGCGCGCCATCATCCGCAGCTGCGGCAGCGCGCGAGCCTCCGCCTCGTCCTGGGTCGGCGCCGCCACCGCGTTCACGGTGAGGAACGTGCGCGGCTCAGGGTGCTCTTCGCTGGGGCGGTACCCGGTGCGGTAGAGATCGAGCGCGCGTTCGAGACCCTGCCCCGAGAAGTGGTTGGCGAAGACGTAGGGCAGCCCGTGGGATGCGGCGAGCTGGGCCGAGTAGTCGCTCGATCCGAGCAGCCAGACCTCGGGGGTTCCGGTCGCGGCCGGAGTGGCGCGCACCGTGTACTCCCCGCCAGAGGTGAAGCGCAGGGCGGCTCCCTCGCCGGAGAGGAGTGCGGCGATGTCCTGCACATGGCGCGGGAACTGCTCCACGTCGCTCGTCGTTCCCGAACCGCGGAGCAGCTGGGTGATGACCGGGTCGCTTCCCGGAGCGCGCCCGAGGCCGAGGTCGATGCGGCCGGGCGCGATCGCCTCGAGTGCCGCGAACTGCTCCGCGACGATGAGCGGCGCGTGGTTGGGCAGCATCACGCCGCCCGAACCGAGCCGCACGCGCGAGGTGCGGGTGGCTGCGGCCGCGATCAGCACCGGGGGAGTGGTCGACGCGACCGACGGCATGTTGTGGTGCTCGGCGAACCAGTAGCGGCGATAGCCGAGGCGGTCGGCGACCTCCGCGAGAGCGAGCGAGGCGGCGACGGCCTCTGCGCTGGTCTGGCCGGTGCGAACCGGGACGAGGTCGAGGACGGAGAGAGCTGTATCGGGCATCGTCGGTTGCAACGCGTCCGCAGGCGCCGTCATTCCCCGTCTCGCCCGGTTCGCCCGGCGGTGTTCAGGGCCCAACGGGGTGGGGGCGACAGTCACGCCGCCCCCACCGTTCGTCAGGCGTTGATCGCCTCGCGCTGATCAGCGGACTCCACCGTGATCTTGCGTGGCTTGGCACGCTCGCTCACCGGGATGATGACGGACAGCACACCGCTCTCGTACGAGGCGCTGATGCCGTCGAGGTCGACACCCTCGCCGAGCGAGAACTGCCGCAGGAAGGAGCCGGATCCGCGTTCACGGGCGAGCCAGCGCACACCGTCACGGGTGTCGGGGGTGCGCTGTGCGCGGATCGTGAGCTGGCCGCCGTCGAGATCGACGTCGATCGAGCCGGGGTCGGCCCCGGGAAGGTCGGCGTGGAGCACGTACCGGTCTCCGTCGCGGAAGAGATCCACCGGCATCGGCCGGGGAGCGCGAACGGAGTCCAGCACGCTCGCGGCGAAGCGATCGAGCTGGCTGAAGGGGTCGAAGGTCAGTGCCATGAGGTTCTCCTTTCGTGCTGCCCTGAGGGCTAATCGGCGGTGCAGGAGATCTGCACCATTGCTATAGATTTTTTATACGACAACTCGTGTTAGATTTGCAACTCCGAATCCCGCCGACCTCAGGGGGTGACCGCATGCCGCATCGTGACAGCCGGACGCCGCTCTACGGCATAGCCGTCGCAGCGCAGCTGGTCGAGCTGCCCGAGGCGACGCTCCGCCTGTTCGAGAGCAAGGGCTTGCTCACCCCCGCCCGCAGCGAAGGCGGGACCCGCTGCTACAGCGATGACGACATCGAACGGCTGCGGCGAGCGGCCTCACTGCGCGAAGACGGCGTGAACATCGCCGGGATCGCTCGGATGCTCGACCTGCAGGATGCGAACGACGACCTGCAGGTGCGCAACGAGCAGCTCCGCGAGGCTCTCGATGCTCAGCGCGGGAGAGGCCGCCGCTCCGCCGACTGATCGATGGTGCGACGCGGCCGACCGTCCATCGGGCCCGACCACTACCGTTGAGGCATGGAAGCAGGCATCTTCTACGTCCTCGTCGGCTCGGTCGCCGTCGCCGCCTTCGCGCGGTGGCGTGGATGGCCTGCACCTCTGCTCGTGACGGTGGTCGCGCTCGCCGCGTCGTTCCTCCCGTTCGTGCCCGATCTCGACATCGACGGGCATGTGCTCCTGAGTCTCGTGCTGCCGCCGCTGCTGTACTCGGCCGCCCTCGATGTCTCCTTCGTCGGGTTCAAGCGCAGCCTGCCGCAGATCCGCCGTCTCGGGATCTGGCTCGTGCTGCTCACGGCCCTCGCCGTCGGGTTCGTCGCCTGGTGGATCCTGCCCTCGCTCACGCTTCCCGGCGCACTGCTGCTGGGCGCGATCGTCGCTCCTCCCGACGCGGTGTCCGCCGCGGCGATCGGTCGTCGGCTCGGACTGCCTCGACGCATCATGACCGTGTTGTCGGGCGAGAGTCTCATCAACGACGCGACCTCGCTCACCCTGTACCGGGTGTTCGCGGCGATCCTCGCCGGGGCGACGGTCTCGGTGTGGGGCGGGGTCTTGCAGTTCCTGCTGGCTGTCGGCGTCGGTGTCGCCGTCGGACTCGTCTTCGGGATCGTCCTGCACCAGCTGCGCATGCGCATCAGCGATCCGGTCGTCATCGGCACCTTCGGACTGCTCGCTCCGTTCGGTGCGTACGCGATCGCCGAGCATCTGCTCGGATCGGGAGTCCTCGCCGTCGTGGCGATGGGGCTCTACGTCGGTTACAACTCGCCGCGCACCGACTACACGACGCGCCAACAGGAGAAGCCGCTGTGGCTCTCGGCCGACCTGTTGCTGGAGAGCTTCGTGTTCGCCTACATCGGGCTGCAGTTCCCTCGCGTGCTCAGCGACCTCGGCAGCGAGTCCGTCGGGCAGATCCTGCTGCTCTCCGGCGCGGTGCTGCTCGTGGTGGTCATCGTGCGGCCCCTCTACATCTACCCGACCAGTGCGTGGTCGAACTTCCAGGACCGCAAGCGTCTCGAGCGCTGGGATCGCGGTGTGGAATCCGGGGAGTTCGAGAAACGTCACCGCAGGTCGCGTCGCTGGGGGAACTACACGGCGGACGAACTGCGCAGCCACATCGTTCGGGAGCAGATGGCGGGACTCACCCTCACGTGGAAGGACAGCGCCGTCATCTCCTGGGCGGGCATGCGCGGGGTGGTGACGCTGGCGATCGCGGTGGCGGCGGCCGACCTCGCGACCCTCGACACCGAGGCGTCGCACGCGATCGTCGTCGTCGCGTTCATCGTCACGGTGGGCACCCTGCTGCTGCAGGGGCTCACGCTGCCCATGCTGATCCGTGGTCTCGGCATCGAGCGCGACGCGGATGAGGCGGAGGACGAGGCGGCTCTTGCGGAAGTGCGGGAGAAGAGCCGCGAGGCCGGCAAGGCCTATCTCGCCGAGAAGCGTGTGGAGTGGGAGGCGAAGTACGGCGAGGTCGATCTGAGCGTGTTCGACGCGTTCACGAAGCGTATGACCCGGGTCGAGAAGGACACCGACGAGGCGCAGAAGGTCGAGGACGCCGTGACCCGGCCCTCCTATGACGACCTCGTCGCGCTGTCCAGAGGGTGGTTGCAGGTGCGCCGCGACATCCTCCTCGCCGAGCGCGACGCCGGCAATCTCGACGAAGAGGTGATGCGGGAGCTCATCGCCGCGATGGATGCCGAGGAGCTCGCGCTCGACACGCGCGGTGCCACCCGTCAACAGAGCCGCGCCTGACGATCCCTCCCGCTCCCCCCTCCTCCCCTCCTCACCCGCGCCGAGACCCATCGTCGTCGCCCGGACCCATCGTCTGAGACGTCTGCGACTGTGGGTCTCGACGACGCGCGTGGGTCTCGGCGGAGGGGAGAGGGGGAGGGAGGAGGGGGAGAGGGGAGAGGGAGAG
>NZ_SCOG01000036.1:0-21870 GCF_005502545.1 Microbacterium sp. Beta | reverse complement strand
CGCGAGCACCTGGCCGTCGCTGTTCGACGGTGCCGGGGCGGTGTACGTGGTCCTCCCCGAGGATCCGATGGACCTCACCCCCTTCACACGGGTGCTCGCCGACGCCGGCGTCGAGCGCGCCGTGGTGCTCACCGCACGAAACCCGGGGGTCAGCGGGGACGGCATCGCGTCCGGAGCGGAGGAGGTCTTCGGTGCCGCCGCGCCCGCTTCGACCTTCCTGCGCCCCTCATGGTTCGCGCAGGGCTTCACCACAGGTCTCTTCGCCGCTCAGCTGGATGCCACCGGCGAGCTGCGGCTGCCGGTGGGAGATGGGAGGGAGCCGTTCATCGACGCACGCGACATCTCCAGAGTCGCAGCGACGCTCCTGCGCTCGCAGACGCCGGGCCCGTCGCACGTCGAGCTCTCCGGCCCGCAGTCGCTCTCGTTCGCCGAAGCCGTCGAGATCGTCGGGCGGCGCACCGGGCGTGCCCTGACCTTCGCCGACATCGGGGTCGACGAGTGGCGGGGGTCCGTCGCGCCCTACCTGAAGCCGCGGATGGTGGATGCCCTCGCCAACCTGTTCGACGCGATCCGCGCCGGGCGCGATGATCATCTCTCCGACGGCGTCCACGATGTGCTCGGCGAACAGCCGCACTCGCTGGAGGCCGTGGTCGCCCGGGAAAGCGCGGTGGCGCGATGACCGGCGAAGTGGCCACCGGGCCGATCCCCCGAGGGGTCAACAGGCGGATGGTGCTGGGCGCGGCGCTGGGGGTGACCGCCGCGGTCGCTGCCGGAGCGGGCGGGGCGATCGTCCCGTCCGGCAGTGCTTCCGCCTCCCGTTCCCGCGCCGACCTCGTGCTCATCCACGGCGGATCGCACGGCGGCTGGGCCTGGCGGCGCGTCGTCGACGAACTCGATCCTCGCCGGGGACGGATCCTCACGCCCACCCTGCCGGGAGTCGGCGATCGTGCACACCGTCTCTCGCCCGACATCCGCTTCCAGGACGGCGTGGACGACATCGTGGCGACGATCGATGCCGAGGAACTGCGTGACGTGGTGCTCGTCGGACACAGCATCGGTGGTGCCTATGTCTCCGCCGTCGCCGAGCGGATCTCCGATCGCCTCCGCGGCGCGGTGTACCTCGACGCGGTCGTCGTCGATCCCGGGGAGCGGATCCTTGACGTGCTCACCCCCGCGAGTCGGGCTGCGCTGCCGACCGTGGTCGCGCAGGCGGGTCAGGGGTACTACGTCCCCAAGCCGCAGGATCCGACGATGTTCGGGGTGACCCGTCGGAACGACGTCGAATGGCTCGACCGCAGGCTCACCGCGCACCCGTGGAGCAGTTGGAGCGACGTCGCACCGATCGCCGGCACGATGCCCGATGTGCCCCTGCTCTACGTCGACTGCACGGCCCCGCCGTTCGCCGATGTCGGCCCGTCGAAGGACCGTGTGCGTGCGCGGCCGGAGCGATGGTCCGTCACGAAGCTCGCGGCGGGACATGACGCCCTCGTCACGGCCCCTGCCGACGTCGCGCGTCTGATCCGGCGCTTCAGCGCGGGGGTCTAGCCCCGGACGCGGCTCGGCGCGGGATCCACGTAGTTGCGCGGACTCGCGCCGAAGCGGCGTTTGAACGCGGTGCTGAGCGCGAACTCGTCCGAATAGCCGAGCCGATCCGCGACGTCTTTCAACGGCATGTCGGGAGAGGCCTCGAGGAGTTCGAGCGCGTGCGCCATGCGCCACCGGGCGAGGTGCGACGACGGCGTCGAGCCGACGACCTCTCGGAAGAGCTTGGCGAACGCGGAGCGGGACATGTGGGCGTGCGCAGCCATGTCGGAGACCGTCCAGGCCGTCCCGAGCTCGCTGTGCACCGCCTCGAGTGTGGCCCCGATCCTCGGATGCACGACGCCGCCGATCCAGCCCGGTGGTGTCGGCGCCGTGTCGATCCAGGCGGCGACCGCCGCGCACACCGCGACTTCGGTGAGCTTGCAGAGCAGGCTGTCGACGACGGGATCGCGGCTGCCCTCGGCGTGCAGCAATGCGACCACGGAGGCCAGCAGCGGTGTGCTGTCGACCACGATCGTCCGGGGGAGCTCCTGCTCGAGGAGCGTGTAGACGTGTCCGCGACTCTTGAACGCGATCGCTTCGACACCGAAGACAGACCGCATCTCGGAGCTGCTCTCGGCCTGGATCTCGCGGGTCAGAGCGATGGTGTCTCCCTCGGCCGGGCACACCACGGCGAGCTGGTCCGAGCGGACGAGGTGGCGTCGTCCTCCGATATCGACGTGAAGGTCGTCGTGCTCCGGGATGACGAGGAGCTGCGGGGGTGCGCCATCGCTGGGGACCGGCGATCGATGGGCCTCGCAGCGCCGCGACGAGATCACTCTGATGCTCGAGAGGGCGCGATCCACCGAACTCACTCGACCCCCTCGCTACGCGGCGGACGCCCCGTCACTCCATTCTCACCCCGTGCCGGGGCGACGGCTCCGGGGTCGATGCCGGGCGCAGCCCGCTGGGTGGACCGCTGAGCGCCCGCAGGGCGTAGAGGATGGTCGCGAGGTCGACGAGTTCCTGGACGAGCGCACCGACGACCGCCGGGATGACGCCGGTCATCGCGACGATCATGAGCCCGACGCTCAACCCGATGCCGATCCAGATCGCGGTCAGCGCGACCCGGAGTGTGTGGCGGCCGATCGAGACGGCGTCGACGACCTTCGCGAGCGAATCGACGAGGATCACGACGTCTGCGGCATCGCCGGCGGCAGTGGCTCCCTTCGCCCCCATCGCGATACCGATGTCTGCGGCTGCCAGCACGGGCGCGTCATTGACGCCGTCGCCCACCATGAGCACCGGGCGCGGCTGCATCTCGGCGGCGAGCCGCACCTTCTCGGGCGGCAGCAGCTCCGCGTGGATCTCATCGATGCCGAGCTGGCGTCCCACCGATTCCGCCGTCGAATCCACGTCGCCGGTGAGCATCGCGACGCGATCGACGTCGTGCAGCCGCAGCCACGAGATGACGGCGGACGCTTCGGGGCGGGCGGCGTCGGCGAGCACGAGCACGCCGGCGAAGCGCCCGTCCACCGCCACGTAGGCCGCGGCTTCGCCGGGTTCGAGCTGCGCCCGGACGGTGTCGGGTGCGAGCGAGGCGACGTAGGCGGGCTTTCCGACCACGACGGTGCGCCCGGAGATCGTTGCGGCGACCCCGTTCGTGGCGGTCTCGCTGGCTTCCCGAGCCGCGTGCAGGACGAGCCCCCGCGCATCGGCGGCGCGCCGGATGCCGTCGGCCAGCACGTGCGAGGAGTACTGCTCCGCGGACGCGGCCAGCTGCAGGATCTCGTCGGCGTCGAAGCCCGCAGCGGGGCGGACCTCCACGAGCTCGGGGCGGCCCTGCGTGAGCGTCCCGGTCTTGTCGAACGCGGCGGAGCGCACCCGGGCGATCTGTTCGACCACGGCCCCGCTCTTCATGATCACTCCGGATTTCGCCGCCCGTGAGAGGCCGCCCAGGAATGCCACGGGCGCCGCGATGAGGAGGGGGCACGGCGTCGCCAGCACGAGCACCTCGGCGAAGCGCGTGGAGTCGCCGGAGATCGCCCATGCGGTGCCGGCGAGCACGAGCGACACAGCGGTGAACGGGATGGCGAAGCGGTCGGCGAGGCGGACGATCGGCGCGTGCGACGACTCGGCGGAGTGCACCAGTGCGACGATCTGCTGGTATTGGCTGTCGGCACCGGTGCGCAGTGCTCTGATGCGGACGGCGCGGCTTCCGTTGATCGCCCCGGACAGCACCTCCCCGCCCGCCTCGCGCGTGACCGGCATGCTCTCGCCCGTCAGCGAGGACTCGTCGAACGTCCCCGTGTCGGTCAGGAGCGTCGCATCCACCGGCACGATCTCGGAGGGGCGCACCAGCAGCACGTCGCCGACCGCGACATCGTCGATCGGCACGTCGCGTGCTTCGTCGGAATCGGGCGAGTCCGGGTGTACCAGAACATGGGCGATGCGAGGCGAGCGGTCCAGCAGCGCCGACAGATCCCGCTTGGCCCTGCGTCCGGCGAAGTCCTCGAGCGCCTCACCGCCGGAGAGCATCAGCACGATGATGAGCGCAGCGATGTACTCGCCGACCGCCAGCGTGGCGACCATCGCGACGACGGCCAGGATGTCGAGCCCGACGTGTCCGTGCAGCACGTCGCGCACCATGCCGACCAGTGTCCAGACCACGACGGCCGACACGTACACCGTGGCGAGCCAGCGGCCGATCCCCGCTTCGTCCACCGCGTGCAGCACCCCCACCGCAGCGAAGACCAACACGGTGAGCGTGATCACGGGGTACCGCCACAGCGGTCGAAGCGCGCGCATGCGTCCAGCATCTCGGGAAAGCGGTATCGGCGCCAGTGCCCGTGCGAGGCACTGCTCATGACAGTGGCCGGCACTCTTTCGGCCACATCGCTTAAGCGATATAGTCGGCCGCGAGACGCACCGATGCGGCTCGATCTGGACGCGACGACGAAGGAGACGAACTGTCATGAGTCAGCCGAAAGCCAGTTATCACCGGTTCCGTAGAGCACTTGCAGCCGCTGCGGCCCTCGCGCTCGCGGGGATGGGGGCGGTCGCCGGATCGACCGCGGCCGCTGCGGACGACACGGCCGCCGAGCCGAAGCTCGCTGTCTACGTGGAAGTCAACTCGAACGATTTAGCGAATGTCGCCGACTACACGCTGGCCGATTCGGGTCGGCCGGCCGTCGACCTGGCGATGATCTTCGCCGCCAACATCAACTACGACGGCGAGAAGGCCTACCTGCACTTCAACGAGCGCGTCACCGAGACGCTTCAGGATGCGCAGAACCAGATCCGACCGCTGCAGGCCCGCGGCACGAAGGTGCTGCTGTCCGTGCTGGGGAATCATCAGGGCGCCGGGTTCGCGAACTTCACGTCGTTCGCGGCCGCGGACGCCTTCGCCGCCCAGCTCGCCGACGCGGTCACGACCTACGGCCTCGACGGCATCGACTTCGACGACGAGTGGACGAACTACGGCGCGAACGGCACGCCGCAGCCCAACGCGCAGTCCTTCGGGTGGCTCGCCTCGGCGCTGCGTGATCGCCTCGGCCCTGACAAGATCATCACCCTGTACGCGATCGGCGAGACCTACACCGTGACGGACTTCACCCGGTTCGATGCCGCAGCGGTGATCGACCACGCCTGGAACCCCTACTACCCGTCCTACAACGCCCCCACGGTGCCGGGTCTCGAGGACAGGGCGCGCCTCGGCGCGGCCGCGATCGACCTGTCGAACGTGAGCTCCGCGACAGCCGCGGACTACGCCCAGCGCACGGTCTCCGACGGCTACGGCGTCTATGTGGCGTACAACCTGACCGCGACCGACCAGTCGGGGCTGCTCTCCGGGATCACGCAGGCGCTCAAGGGAGAGGCGACCGAGTACCGAGCGGCTCCGTGAGCGGCCCGAGACCCGATCAGTCGAGATCGAAGAGCTCGATCTGACGGAGCGTGACCTCGGCTTCCGCCCGGACGCGGATCGCCGAGGTCACGACTCGTTCCGTGAACGTGAAGGGCGTCGTACGGTCGGCCGGGAGGTCGCAGACATGGGTCGTCGCGACGGTCTCCCACTCGCCCGCAGTCGTCAGGTGCTCCCACAGCAGCGCGGAGGAGGAGGCCTCTGAGGTCGTGGTCACCGTGACGTCGCTGACACTCTGCGGCGAGGGGAACCGCCATCCGATCCAGTCCCCGGCGTGCAGGGTGCTCTCCTGCCGACCTTCGAGGGCGAGGCCCGCGCCATCGTCGAAGAGGAGCTCGGGGTTCGTGACCCCCGACGAGGCGAGGGGGTATCCGTCGCGCGACGTCAGATCCTGATGCCAGGGCACCGAGTGCTGCTGCGGACCCGCGACTTCCAGCGCCAGGAGGGGGTCGGTACCGAACCGCAGCTCCAGAACGGAGTCTCCGACCAGCGCATCGATCGGCAGGTCTGCCGACGTCAGGGTCACGCCGTCGAGTCGCGCCTCCTGTAGCACACGGGCGGAGGGAGCGGAGCGTCGTGACAGGATCCGCAGCGTCGAGCTGTCGCCGCGAGCCACGCGGATGTCGTCGAACAGCGGGGACCCGATCCGGAGTCGTCCCGAGGCGAGTTCCAGCGGATAGAGCCCGAGTGCGGCCCAGAGCCACCACGCGCTCATCTCGCCGTTGTCCTCGTCGCCCGGGTACCCCTGGCCGATGTGGGCGCCGGCGAACAGGCGCCCGGCGAGGTCGTGCACGACGGACGCGGTCTGCCATGGGCGGTCGGAGAACGCGTACATGAAGGGGATGTGGTGGGCGGGTTGGTTGGAGATCGCGCACATCCCCGACCGCAGGGCGCGTGCCTCCCGCTGCTCGTGGATCACGGTGCCGTATGCACCGCCGAAACGCTCGTCCGCGGTCTCGGGTTCGGCGAAGAGCGCGTCGAGATGGCGGCCGAGGCGTTCGGGGCCGCCGTGGAGGTGAGCCAGTCCTGCGCCGTCGTGCACGGCTCCGACCGACATGCCCCAGGCGTTCGTCTCGACGTTGTCTCCGCCCCAGGAGCGCGGATCGAAGTCTCCTGCGAACTCGCCGAGGGAATCCCTGCCGCGGAAGAATCCGGTGTCCGGGTCGAACAGGGTGCGATACGACCGCGCACGGTTCGCGAAGTAGCGGGCGAAGGATCGATAGCGAGCAGCATCCGATGCGGACTCGCACTCGGCGGCCAGCTGCGCGGCGAAGTGGCCGAGGGCGGCATCGCTCACCGCGTTCTCGATGCTCCAGCTCATGCCCTCGGGCACCTCCGAGGAGATGTACCCGGTGAACCGGCCGGTCGCGATCCCCTTGCGGCCACGGCGTGCGTCGGGTCCCGGCTCGCAGGCGTTCCGCCACCCGCTCTCGAAGGCGGACGCGCGGTCGAACCCGACGCCCCAGCGGGCGGCATCTCCGAAGATCTGGTCGCTGGAGGTGCCGACCATGCTGTCGACATAGCCAGGGGCACTCCACCTCGCCATCCAGCCGCCCCGACGATACTGCTCGAGCTGTCCGTCGAGCAGCTCTCCCGCGAGGGCGGGGTCGAGCAGGGCGAGTGCCGGCCACTCGGTGCGATAGGTGTCCCAGTAGCCGTTGTTGACGACGAGCTCACCGTCGATGATCGGTGGGGTACCGCCCCAGGACGCACGCGCAGCGAACACGTCGGCGAACCGCCAGACGGGCGCCTCCGCCGTCCCGACATTCTCCGCGGCGCTGTTGGGGTACAGGTGCATCCGGTGGAGGGCGGCGGCGATCCGGGAGCGGTGCTCTTCGTCGGCGAGCGATCGATAGGGGAGGTCGGTGTCGGGCAGCGGAGGGATCGTCACGCGCGACAGCAGCCGATCCCACTGGGCAGCGGTCGCATCGCGCAGCTCCTCGTAGGCGATCGACGCCGGCGCCTCGGTCTCCAGGGCACGTCGGGCCTGTTCCACGGAGAGGAAGGAGATGCCGATCCGCACCTCGAGTGAGCCCCGTCCGGAGACGTGGCCCGCGACCGCACCGCGTCCGTCGTCATCGAGCGGACCGTGTGCGAAGGTCGGCCCGTCCCCACTGGCGTCCTGGTCGGGGTGCATCACCACTCCGGCGAAGAAGCAGCGGGGAGCGTTGCCCCACTCCTCGGAGCCTTCAGGGATCCAGCCCTCGAACCCCCGGGCGTCCGTCCAGGCGAGGCGCCCTTCGTCGCTGAGCTGGTCGATGACGAAGCCGATGCGGGCGTCGGCGTCGGAGCTGCACACGCGGAACGCGCCGGTGTGGGCGGTCGCCGTCAGCTGGACGCGCAGGCCATCGCCGAGCTCTGCCGCGTACTCGTGCGGCCGCGCCCGTTCGGTGCCCGGTGTTATCCAGCGCCGTCGCCGTGCACGGCTCGATGTCGGGTCTCCGAGGAAGGGCATCAGCTGCAGCACGGAACGATCGCCGATCCAGGGGCTGGGCTGATGCGAGAACTGCAGGGCCTCGAGTCGTCGCCCCTGCGGGTCGTCGTGCACGAACGGGCGATACGGCCAGCGGGAATCCTCCGCATCGGTCGCCGGCGTGACGAACGTGAACCCGTGGGGCACGGCGACCGCCGGGATGGTGTTGCCGCGGGAGAATCGTGCACCCGAGTGCGAGCCGCGGCGGGTGTCGACGCGTTCCGCGGGTGCGAGGTCGGCCGGCGCCGGCACCCTCTCCTCGACCATGAGCTGCACGAAGCCCGTGCAGCGCGAGGGGAGGTCCGCGGCATCGGCACAGGAAGCATCGGCACGGGAAGCATCGGCAGGCAGAGCCGCGGTGCCGAACACGACCTCGACCACCCCCGCGCGACCGGCGAAGGGAGCGAGGGCGACGGTGTCGGCGTTCCATTGCTCCGGCAGGCTCCACCGGGCGTCGAACTGCGCCTGCGCGGTGACCGGGAAGTCGTAGCGGTCCCGCACGGCCGCGTCGTCGCTCAGCCGCGAGCCGTCGGCGAAGCGCACATCGACCGTCACAGCGAGTGAGGCGTGCGGTGCCAGCGTCGCCGCCGGCCCGTCCGCGTAGAACGCCCAGTGCAGCACGGTGTCCTGGGTGATCTCGACAGCGGGGAGATCCGGAACGTCGAGCCGCTGCTCGCCGGCGGACGGATCGAACGAGAAGGCGAAGACCGGAGCCCGGAGCACGCCGCTGCGGGGGCGGGAAGACGGGGGATCGGCCGGGCCGTCCGCCGGGATGAGGTGCACGCTGCTCACCCCTTGATCGCGCCTTCCTGCACGCCCTTGAAGAAGAACCGCTGCGTGAACGAGAACATGATCACGATGGGGACGAGGGCGATCATGGTGCCGGCCGCGATCAGACGCGGGTCGACCGAGAAGCTGCTGTTGAGGTAGGCCATGCCGACCGTCAGCGTGTACTTCGCGGGATCGGAGAGCACGATCAACGGCCAGAGGTAGTCGTCCCAGGCGCCGATGAAGGCGAAGATCGCCACCACCGAGACCATGCCGCGGATGTTCGGCCACACGATGTGGCGGATGCGCTGCCACGTGGTCGCGCCGTCGACGGTGGCCGCGTCGAGCACGTCCTTCGGGATCATGCGGCACGCGGTGGCGACCAGCAGCACGTTCATGGCGCTGATCGCTCCGGGCAGGAACACTCCCCACAGGGTGTCGGCGAGGCCGAGCGCACGGATCGTGAGGAAGTTGCTCGTCACGGTCACCTCGCCGGGGAACAGCAGGGTCGACAGCAGGATGCCCATCACGATCCACTTGCCGCGGAACTTCATGCAGGCGAGCGCATAGCCGGCGAATGTGGCCAGGATCACGTTGCTGATCACGGTGCCGACGGAGACGAGCAGCGAGTGCCACGCATACAGGTACACGGGCACGACGTCGGCGACCCTGGTGTAGTTCTGCAGGGTCGGCTCGCGCGGGATCAGCTCCGGGGGGAAGGAGTAGATGTTCTCGGTCGCGCCCTTGAACGAGGTCGACAGCTGCCACACGAACGGTCCGATGACCAGGAAGAGCACGAGCACCAGCAAGGCGTATCGGCCGATCAGCCCGCCGAGAGTCGGCTTGCTGAAGTCGCCGGAGCCGCGGTGCCGGAAGATGCGCTCGCGCGCGGGAGCGGGAGCGTCCTGCGGCTTCTCATCGCGTTCGGGCGCGGTGATCGTCTGAGCGGTCATGCGGGAGCCTTCGCCTTCTTCTCGCGGTTCATGAACGCGATCGCCGCGAGCGGTATGAGCGTCAGGAGGAACAGGGCGACGCTGATCGCAGAGGCGTAGCCGATGTTGCCGTTCAGGCCGGAGCCGACCTGGCGGATGAGCATCACGAGCGACATGTCGTAGCCGCCGGGGCCGCCCGTGCTCTTGGACAGCACGTCGAGCTCGGCGAACACGCGCATGGCCGAGACGGCGATCAGCACCGCGATGAGGAGCATCGCGCCGCGGACCGACGGGATCGTCACCGAGAGGAAGCGGCGGAACGACCCGGCGCCGTCGAGCATCGCGGCCTCGTGCAGTTCCTTGCCGACGTTCCCGAGGGCAGCGAGGTACACGACCATGTAGTAGCCGAGTCCCTTCCACACCGTGAGCAGGATGGCGCACCCGAGCAGCAGCCAGCGGTCGACGAGGAAGGGCATCGGCTTGTCGATCAGGCCGAGGAAGTCGAGCGTCTGGTTGATGATGCCGCGGCTGTCGAACAGCCAGGTCCAGATGAGGGCGACCACCACGACGGAGGCGATCACGGGGAAGTAGAACGTGGTGCGGAAGAACGAGATGCCCGGCAGCTTCTTCTGCACGAGGAGGGCGAGCAGCAGCGGCAGGATCGTGAGCAGGGGCACGCACACCACCACGTAGATGAGACACGTGGTGAGGGCGTTCCAGAACATCTCGTCGCCGAACATGCGCTCGTAGTTGGCTCCACCGACGAAGCCGGGCGTGCGCAACGGCCTGGCGTCGGTGAAGCTGAGGAAGACCGTGTTCAGGAAGGGCCAGAGCGCGAACACCAGCACCCAGATCACGGCGGGGGCGATGAGCAGCCACGGTGTGTACCACTTGTGGGATCTCATCGTCTTCCTCCGGCTCCTGGTGCCGGTGTCCGCGCGCATGCTCACTGGTCCACGCGGTTGGCGTTGGCGTACTCGACGATCTTGTCGAGCTGGGCCTTCGGGTCCGCTTCGCCGTTGACGGCGAGGGCGATCTGCTGGGTCATGTAGGTGGCCATGTCGGACGTCCACTGGAACGGCAGGGCCTTGGCATCCTTCATCGCACCGAACACGGTGTCGATCGCGGCGAGCTGCTTCTCGTCGGTGACGGTCGAGGCGATGCTGTCGACGACCTGGTCTCCACCTTCGGCCGTGCCCGGCGCGGTGCCGACGGCCAGCGACGAGAACGCGACCTGGTTCTCCTGGTTCGTCGCGAACTCCGCGAACGCGAGCGCGGCTTCCTTGTTGTCGGAGTCGGCCGAGACGTTCAGTCCCTGCACGTACAGGGGTGCGACCCCGAGGCGGGGCGTTGCGACCGTGTTCTCGAGCAGTCCCGGGGCGTCCTTCTGCAGGTCGGTCGTGAACCCGGTGCCGCCGGTCGTGAAGGCGACCTTCTCCTGGATGTACGCCTCGGCGTTCCCGCCGTAGTCGCCCGTGAGGGCCTCGGCGGGCATGGCGCCCGCGGCGTAGGCGTCGGCGTACTTCTGGATGATCGCCGCCGCCTCGTCGGTGTTGAAGTCGAACTCGCCCTTGTCGTCGATGACCTCCATGCCGGCGGCCGTGAACGTGTCGAGGGCCGGGATGGAGGAGAGCAGCTGCACCTTGCCGCCAGACTCCGTCGCCACGTCTTCCGCGAGGGTGAGGAGCTCGTCGACCGTGGTCGGCAGGTTCTGCTCGGTCACCCCGAACGGCGCGAGCTGCGCGAGGTTCCACCACGAGGCGTCGCTGGAGAGGTACCAGGGGAGGCCGTAGGTTCCCTCGACACCGGGGTAGGCGCTGTACGCCTCCCATGCGCCGGTGTTGTAGGTCGACTTCAGATCGGGATCCGCGGTCTCCAGGTCGACGAGCTTGCCTGCCGCGACGAGCGGGTAGGCGATATCCGGCGGCAGGTTCAGCACATCGGGCAGGGTGTCGGCGTTCGCCTGGCTCAGGATCTTCTCCTGGTAGCCGTCGCCCGGCTGGTCGAGCCACTCCACCGTGACGTCGGGGTGCTCTTTCTCGAACGCGGCGATGAGGTCTTCGAAGTACGGGGTGAACTTCTCGTTCTTGAGCGACCAGGTCTGGAACTGGATCTTCCCGCTCAGCTCACCCGATGTGTCGATGGGGCCGGAAGCACCGGAGGATGCGCCGCCTCCCGTGCAACTCGTCAGCGCCAGAACGCCGATGGTGAATGCTGCCAGAGCGACAATGCGTGTGGGAACTTTCATCGTGCTTCTTCCTCGAGGCGGGCGAATCCGCGCGGCAGCCCGATCGGGACTACAACGCTTTAGCAGATGAAACCATCCGATTCCGTCCCTGTCAAGACACCCGGCCGCGAGATCACTGTCTGCGCGTAGGACAGGGTGCATCGTCTGTTGCTCAAGCGTTATAGTGGTGCGAAATCCGCCCTCTCCGGAGGACACGTCCGAAAGGTCTGACACATGACGCAGCGCGGCGCCCTCGATGCTCCTCTGAGGTTCGGGGCGAACTACACGCCGTCGAAGAACTGGATGCACTCCTGGCTCGACTTCACCCCCGACGACGTGCGTCGCGACTTCGCCGCCCTCGCCGAGCTCGGGCTCGACCATGTGCGCGTCTTCCCCCTGTGGACCGTGCTGCAGCCGAACCGCACGCTGATCCGCGAGAAGGCGATCGACGACGTGCGCGCCGTCGTCGACATCGCCGGCGAGTTCGGCATGGATGCCAGTATCGATGTGGTCCAGGGGCATCTCTCGAGCTTCGACTTCGTGCCGTCGTGGTTGTACACCTGGCACGACAAGAACATGTTCACCGACCCCAGGGCGCTCGAGGGGCAGATCGCGCTCGTCGACCGCCTGGGGCGAGCGCTGAGCGAGGCGCCGAACTTCCTCGGGCTGACGCTCGGCAACGAGACGAACCAGTTCTCCGCGCACACGCATCCGTCGCCCTGGCCGGTCACGCAGGACGAGGCCGGGGGGTGGATCTCCGCGCTGCTGTCGGCGGCGGAGGCGGCAGCGCCAGGGCTCCCGCACGTCCACAGCGAGTACGACGCGGTCTGGTACATGGACGGGCACGGCTTCACCCCCGCCCATGCCTCCCGTCTGGGTGCGATGACCACGATCCACTCCTGGATCTTCAACGGCACCGCCCAGCGTTACGGCGGGCGTTCCGTCGCCTCCGACCGTCATGCCGAGTACCTGATCGAGCTCTCCCGCGCCTTCGCGACAGACCCCGACCGGGTGGTGTGGCTGCAGGAGGTGGGCGCCCCCTCGAACTGTCTCACCGACGACGAGATGCCCGGCTTCCTGGAAGCGACCGTGCGCTCGGCCGTGCGCACCGAGAACCTCTGGGGCATCACGTGGTGGTGCTCGCACGACGTGAGCCGTGACCTCGGAGACTTCCCCGAACTCGAGTACACCCTGGGGCTGATCGGTCAGGACGGCGCCGCGAAGCCCATCGGTCGGCGTCTCGCCGAACTCATCCCCGAGCTGCGCCAGCGCGTCGCCCCGCCCGCGCGGGACACCGCGATCGTGGTCGACGTCGACGAGCGTGAGGTTCCCGTGAGCCGCGCGGCACTGAGCCCAGGGGGTGCCGTGTTCCAGGCCTGGGTGGACGCCTGCGCCGCCGGACTCGATCCGACGCTGGTCACCTCGCACGACGCACTCGACCCTGTCGCGCTCGACGCGCGCGGTATCCGCCGCCTGATCCGCCCCGACCTCTCGGCGGATGTCGTCGACCCCTACGGCTCGGTGAACACGGTCGTTCCCGGCTGATCCGGGTCGGGCGTTCGTCTCAGCCCGTGCGGGCGCTCAGCCCGTGCGAGTGCTCAGTCCGTGCTCGCGGGCGGAGCCGTGCTCTCGCGCGCCGTGAGCACGGGAGTCGGGCCCTCGACGCTCGGCAGATTCGCTCCCGCCTCGATCTGCTGCAGCAGCAGGGTGGCGGCACGCTCTCCGAGTTCGAAGGTGTCGCGGGTCATCGCCGTGATCGACGGATTGATGAGCCCGGCGATGACCGAGTCGTCGAAAGAGGCGAGGGAGACATCGCGAGGGACGGCGCGGCCCATCTCCTGGGCCACACGGAGACCTGCGACCGCCATCACGTCGTTGTCGTAGACGATGGCCGTCGGGCGCTGTCGCCCCGACAGCAGTGTCCGCGTCACCGCGGAGGCGCGTGCGGGTGAGAAGTCGGTGGTGATGACCTCGCCCTCGAGGCCGTCGGCGGTCATGCGCTCGAGCACCTGGGCCCGCAGTCGCGTGTGCTCGAGCTCGGCAGGCCCAGCGACGTAGGCGATGCGGGTGTGTCCGAGCGCGGACAGGTAGGAGAAGAGGGTCTCGGCCACGGTGTCGTCGCCGATCCAGACGCTGGGCACCGAACCCTCGGGGGAGGGCTCCGACCCGATCATCACGGCGCGGGCGTCGAGGGCTTCGATGCGCCCGACCCTGGGATCGTCTTCGCGGGGGTCGATGAAGATGAACCCGTCGACCTGATTGGAGGAGCGCCACTGCCGGTGCACCTCCATCTCCTCCGCGACATCGGCGACGAGTCGCAGCTGCAGGCTCACCTTGCTCTCCGACAGACGCGATTCGATGCCGGCGATGAGGTCGGTGAAGAAGGCCTCGGAGCCCAGGGAACGAGCGGGGCGGGCGAGGGCGAAGCCCACCGTGTTGGCGCGTGCGCCGACCAGTGCGCGCGCCGCGGAGCTCGGCTGCCAGCCGTTCTCCTCGACGATCGCGAGGATGCGGTGCCTGGTCTCCTCGCTGACGCCGGGGCGCCCGTTGAGGGCGAAGGAGACGGCACCGGGGGACACGCCAGCCATGCGCGCGATATCGGCGATCGTGACGCGTTTCGCCGGACTCATAGTCCCTCACCCTACTTGATCGGTTTAGCCTCGGGAAAGAAGCCGGATCGTGCCCTAGACTCGTGCACTAGATCGCTTTAGTACAACAGATAGCATTCAGTCACAGCGCATCACCGCAGACCCGAATCAGCCCTCACCGTCGAGCCCGGAGACCCACTCATGCATGACGACACCTCGCTCACCGTCGGCCGCGTCAAGCGCGTTCTCGAGGAGCGCATCCGCCCGGCGATCCACTCGGCCTCCGTGCCGCTCGGCGTCGAGATCCACGAGCTGCCCGGCGAGCCCATCGCCCCCGCCGAGGGACTCGCCCTCGACTACGCGCCCGGCGTCGTCGGGGCGCCGTGGGGGCCCGCCTGGGGCACCACCTGGTTCAAGCTGACCGGACGCGTCCCGGCAGAGTGGGCGGGCCGCCGGGTCGAGGCACTCATCGACCTCGGCTTCGACGTGAACATGACCGGCTTCCAGTGCGAGGCCCTGGCTTATCGTCCGGACGGCACGCCGATCAAGAGCATCAACCCGCGCAACCAGTGGGTGCCGATCGCCGAGACCGCCGCGGGTGACGAACCCATCGAGCTGTACCTCGAGGCGGCATCCAACCCGGTGCTCCTGGACTACCACCCCTTCCTGCCGACGCAGGAGGGCGACATCCTCACGTCCTCGAAGGAGCCGCTCTACCGCGCCCGCCGGATGGACCTGGCGGTGTTCGAGCCCGAGGTGTTCGACCTGTCCCTCGACCTCGAGGTGCTGTTCGAGCTGCAGGCGGAGCTCCCTGCCACGTCGCCGCGCCGCATGCGCATCCTGCAGGCCATGGACGACGCGCTCGACGTGCTCGACCTGCAGCACATCGTGGAGACCGCCGGCGAGGCGCGGACCCGACTCGCCGACGTGCTGGCCGCGCCCGCCGAGGCGAGCGCGCACCGGATCTCGGCCGTCGGTCACGCGCACATCGACTCGGCCTGGCTGTGGCCGGTGCGCGAGACGATCCGCAAGGTTGCGCGCACGACCTCGTCCATGACCACGCTCATCGAGGAGCAGCCCGAGTTCCAGTACGGCATGTCGAGCGCGCAGCAGTACGCCTGGATCAAGGAGCACCGCCCCGAGGTGTGGGAGCGGGTCAAGGCCGCGGTCGCCGCCGGACGCTTCCTGCCGCTGGGCGGCATGTGGGTGGAGTCCGACACCGTCATGCCGACGGGAGAGTCGCTCGTGCGGCAGTTCTCGCACGGGCAGCGCTTCTTCGAGCGCGAGTTCGGCATCCGCTCGAAGGGCGTGTGGCTGCCGGACAGCTTCGGCTACTCGCCGGCCCTTCCGCAGCTGATGCGCCGTGCCGGGTTCGAGTGGTTCTTCACGCAGAAGATCTCGTGGAACCAGCAGAACGTCTTCCCGCACCACTCCTTCCTCTGGGAGGGCATCGACGGCTCGCAGGTGTTCACGCACTTCCCGTCGATGGACACCTACAACTCGCAGCTGAGCGGCATGGAGGTCGCCAAGGCCTCTCGCCAGTTCAAGGAGAACCGCCTCAGCTCGCGGTCGATCGCTCCGGTGGGCTGGGGCGACGGCGGCGGCGGCACGACGCGTGAGATGACCGGCAAGGCCGAGCGTCTGCGCGACCTCGAGGGCAGCGCGCAGGTCGTATGGGAGCACCCCGACGTGTTCTTCGACGCCGCCAAGGCCGAGCTGCCGAACCCGGCGGTGTGGGTCGGCGAGCTCTACCTCGAACTGCACCGCGGCACGCTCACCAGCCAGCACGCCACGAAGGCCCTGCACCGCTGGGCCGAGCACGCTCTGATCGAAGCAGAGCTGTGGGCCGCCACCGATGCCGTGCGCACCGGTGCCGAGTACCCGCAGGCGGAGCTCGACCGGCTGTGGCAGGCCGTGCTGTTGCACGAGTTCCACGACATCCTGCCCGGGACATCGATCGCGTGGGTGCACCGCGAGGCCGTCGCCGTGCTGTCCGACGTGCTGTCGGATGCGCGCGACATCGCCGACGCCGCGCGCCGGTCGCTCGCCGGCGAGGGTGACCGCGAGCTGCGGTTCGAGCCGAGCTCGGTCGCCGATGGTCGGGCGCTGGGCGCCGCGTTCGTGGGGGAGTCGACGGTCGCACCCGTGACGCTCGTCGAGGAGGCCGATGGCTGGCGGATCGAGAACGACCTCGTGTCGGTGCGCGTCTCGGGCGAGGGGCTGATCGTGTCTGCCGTCGACAAGGCGTCGGGCAGGGAGACGGTCGCCGCAGGCAGGGCCGCGAACCTGTTCCAGTTGCACCAGGACTTCCCGAACATGTGGGACGCCTGGGACATCGACCGGTACTACCGCAACAGCGTCGACGACCTCACGGCGGTCTCCTCCATCGAGGCATCACTCGTGAACGGTGTCGCGCAGATCGTCGTCGTGCGCCCGTTCTCGGAGTCGACCATCACGCAGACGATCGTGCTCGCGCCGAAGTCGCGCACCGTGCTGCTGCGCAATGACATCGACTGGCACGAGACCGAGAAGCTGCTCAAGCTGGCGTTCCCGCTCGACATCCAGGCGTCGCACACCGAAGCCGAGACCCAGTTCGGCTACCAGGCGCGCGTCACGCACACGAACACCAGCTGGGAGGCCGCAAAGTTCGAGACCTCGATGCACCGGTTCGTGCTCGTGCGCGAGCAGGACTTCGGTGCGGCCCTCGTGAACGACTCGATCTACGGGTACGACACGACGCGCGAGGTCGGCGAGAACGGGGTCACCACAACCGTGCGCCTCTCCCTGCTGCGGGCGCCGCGCTTCCCCGACCCGGACACGGATCACGGTCCCCACGAGATCGAGGTCGGCTTCGTGATCGGCGCCGACGCCGCGATCGCCACAGCCGAGGGCATCCGCATCAACAGCCTGCCCACGGTTCTCCGCGGGGCGCGCGAGGTCGAGCCGCTGGTCTCGGTGCAGGGCGAGGGCATCGTCGTGTCTGCCGTGAAGCTCGCCGACGACGGTTCCGGCGACGTCATCGTGCGTGTGTACGAAGCGCTCGGGCGTCGTGCGGTCGGCGAGCTGTCCGTGGGCTTCGACCACCGTGAGGTGCGCGAGGTGAGTCTGATCGAGGACGAGATCGACGATGCACGGACGGGCGGCGCGCTGCGACTGCGTCCCTTCGAGGTGCGGACGCTGCGTATCGTGCGTTGAGCATCGCGCGTTGAGCATCGCGCGTTGAGCATCGCGCGTTGAGTATCGCGCGCTGAGCCCGCGTGTGCTCCTGCTCTCGCGTGTGTGGGTGATGTGCGCGGGCCCGTTGTAGTGGCAGAGCGAACGGGTGCAGGATGGCGGGATGGTGAGCATCGACGATGTGCGCGCGATCGCCCTCGCCTTGCCCGGCGCCGAGGAATCCGTCGGCGGTCACACCGGAGCGGCGGCCTGGCGGCTGAAGAGCGGCCAGTTCGCGTGGCTTCGCGGACCGAGAACGACCGATCTGCGACAGCTCGCCGAGGCCGGGCGTGAGTGGCCGACCGGTGATGTCCTCGCGGTGCGGGTCGCCGACCTCGAAGAGAAGGATGCCCTTCTGGCCGCCGAGCCGGATGCGCTGTTCACGACCCCCCACTTCGACGGCTACCCGGGACTGCTCGTCCGTCTCGATGCCGTCGACCGGGGCCGGCTCGAAGAGATCATCACGGATGCATGGCTGGCGCGTGCCCCTGCGAGAGTCGCGAAGGCATGGTTGGATTCGCACGGACTGGAATGACGCGGGATGCGATCCGCGGCCTCCCGGGAATCACACGGGGAGCGGAAGAGCGATGTCAGGCAGGCGGCAGTCTCAGCACGTCGGGGGACTCGCCGCCCGTGAGGTCGTCGGCGATGCGGAGGCTGCGCGCGAGGTCGTCCAGCGCGCCGATCAGCGTGCCGAACCGCTCCTTGTCGCTGCACACGGCCGTCAACGTCACCAGGTGCGTACCCGTGTCCCAGGTGTACGTCGCGAACGGCGGCGAGGCGGGCGACGGCGGCATCGGGACGAGCAGTTTCTCGCCGACGCCGAGCCTCGTGGGGAACGACTCCGTGTCGTCGTAGTCCATCGGCATCGAGGCCCGGGCGATGCGCACATCAGGCGTCAGCACCTGTGCGGTCGCCATCGCCACGACGAGCTCGGGCTCCGCCTTCCACGTCCACACCAGCACGCGTCCGTCCGCACGCTTCATGAGCATCGGCGCCGCCTGGCTCATCGCCCACGCGCCGAACCTCGAGCCGGGTCGCTCCGTCGCTCCGACCGCGGCGTTGACCTGGCCGAGCAGCATCCGGATCGCCGCCTTCCGGTGGCGGCGGCCCTTCCAGCCGAGCGAGTCCGTCACGGGAATCCACAGCTGGGGATCGGCGTCGGCACTCAGTCGCATGACTCCACGGTAGCCGGTGCGTCTGAGTGATGCCCGGTACGCCTCGGCGGCACGATCAGGGCCCTCCGGTAGAGTGGCCAGCGCCCGACCAGGGCTCTCCCTTGGCCGCCACATCGTAAGGCAGCATGTCTGTGACCTCCTCCGACGATCCGATCGATCCGTCGAGCGGCCCCGCCGCCGAATCCGCGCCCCGACCGTTGAAGATCGTGATCGGCTGCGACACGTTCGCGCCCGACATCAACGGCGCCGCCCGCTTCGCCGAGCGCCTCGCCGCCGGCCTCGTGCAGCGCGGACACGACGTGCACGTCGTCGCCCTCAACCAGGCCTACCGCCGCGCCGAGCCGCGGACCGAGGTCATCGAAGGCGAGCCGATGACCCTGCACCGGCTGCCGTCGGTCCGCTGGCCTCCGCACGACTGGCTGCGTTTCGTATGGCCCTGGCGCTCGAAGCACTACGCCCGCAAGGTGCTCGACCGGGTGCAGCCGGACGTGGTGCACATCCAGTCGCACATCGTGATCGGTCGCGGACTGGCGCGCATCGCGCACGAGCGCGGCATCCCCGTCATCGCCACCAATCACGTGATGGCCGAGAACATCCTCGATCACACGACCATGCCCAAGTTCATCGACGACCTGGTGCTGAAGTTCGCCTGGGCCGACGCGAAGCGCACGTTCGACCTGACCAGGGCGATCACCACGCCCACCCGCCGTGCCGCCGACTTCCTCGAGAACACCGTCGAGGTGAAGGGGGTCATCCCCGTCAGCTGCGGTATCGACCGTTCGCAGTACACGCCGGTCATCGGTCCGCGCGAGAAGAACCGCATCGTGTTCGTCGGACGCCTCACCGCCGAGAAGCAGGTCGAGGTCATCCTCCAGGCCATGACGAAGCTCGACCCCGCGCTCGAGACCACGTTCGACATCGTGGGCGGGGGCGACCAGCGCAAGCAGCTGGAGCACCTGACCGCCCAGCTCGGTCTCTCCGACCGGGTGACCTTCCATGGGCGCACCACCGACGAGGAGCTGCGAGCCCTGCTGTCGCGGGCGAGCCTGTTCGTGATCGCCTCGATCGCCGAGCTGCAGTCGATCGCGACCATGGAGGCCATGGCTTCGGCCCTGCCCGTCGTCGCGGCCGATGCCGTGGCCCTCCCGCACCTGGTGCACGACGGCGAGAACGGCTACCTGTTCGAGCCGGGGAATGCCGACGAGCTCGCTGCGCGCCTCACCGACGTGCTCACGGCGGAGCCCGCAGAGTACGAGCGGATGCAGCAGGCCTCGCTCGACGGCGTCCTGATCCACGACATCAACCGCACCCTCGACACCTTCGAGGCGCTGTACCGCGACGAGCCGCTGCCGGAGTAGCCCGCCATGCACATCGTCTTCTTCGGCGATCAACACCTCGACTCCCTCGGGGGAGCGCAGGTGTCGATGCGGCTCCAGCGGGAGTTCCTCGAACGCGCCGGTCACACCGTGACGGTCGTGGCTCCGAAGATGCACGGATCGCGTGCGTCGGCCGGCACCCACGGCGGCGCGTACGTCGACCTGCCGTCGATGCCGATCACGACGGATCGCGAATACTCGATGAGCTGGCCAGGGCGCGGCACCGATCGCTTCCTCGACAAGGCCATGACCCGCCGTCCGCCCGTCGACCTGGTGCACGTCCAGGCCGACTTCTGGGGAGCCTTCATCGGACACCGGTATGCGCAGCGCCACGGCATCCCGGTCGTGCACACCATGCACAACCGGGTCGACGTCGGTATCGCCGCCGTCACTCCGCTGCACCGCCCGGTGCTCGCGGCGCTCAACGCCTGGCGCGGCATCGCCATGCGCGGCATCGCGATTCCGTCGAAGGGGCGATACCCGGCGAAGGGAAGCGACGGGTGGGCGTTCCTGCGCGGCCTCGCCGCCGGGGCGTCCGCCGTGACGGCCCCCTCGACGCACTTCGCCCGCCGCCTCGAGCAGCACGACGTCTTCCCGCACGTGGACGTGATCTGGAACGGCATCGACGACGACGTCCGCGAGCAGACGCTCGCGGACAAGCCCGCAGACCGCGTGCCGGGGAGACCGCGGTTCGTCTGGCTCGGCCGGATGAGCCCGGAGAAGCGCCTCCTTCCGTTCCTCGAGGCGTTCGTCGCTTCGGGAGTCGTCGCCGATCTGGAGATCATCGGGGGAGGCGCTCAGCGCGCAGCCGCCGAGAAGATCGTCCGCGCACGCGACGGCGCGCACTTCGCCGGACGCCTCACCTACCCGCAGACGTTGGCGCGCATCGCCGCCGCCGACGCGCTCGTGCAGACGTCGATCGGCTTCGAGACCCAGGGGATGACCCCTTTCGAGGCAGCCACCCTCGGAACGCCGTCGGTGATCTGCGACCCCGACATCGCCGCGGAGCTCGGCGGCGGGCTGTGGGCCGTACCAGAGCCTGATGCGGAAGCAGGATCCGGGGTGGAGCGGGAGGCTCGCCGACGCGTCGCGCTGGCTGAGACGCTGCGACGTGCGGCAGACGACATCGCGCGTGGGGCGGCTCCTGTTCCGCTGCCCGAGGTGGCCGAGGCGTTCCGACAGTCATCGCGCACGGCGGCGATGGTCGAGGTCTACGAACGGGTGCTCGCATGATCACGACGGCGCCGGCAGTCGTGTCTTCGAGCAGGCAGCCTCAGAAGAACTGGTAGAAGAGCGACGACATCCAGGTGGTCGCCATGCCGATGGCGCCCACTCCGGCGATGCCGATCGCGATGCCGGCGAGCAGGTGCGGGCCGGGCCGGCGTACGGCGACGAGCCCGAGGATGAACGCCAGGACGTATGCGACGAGGCTCACCACGCCGACCAGGCCGGAGAGGGCGTTGTACCAGCCGTAACCGTCAGCGGCGAAGTAGGCGAACGGCGCCGTCAGCGAGATGACGAGATTGACGGCGAAAGCGATCACCGCGATGAGGAACGCGACCCTTCCGAGCGGGTTCCCCGTGTCAGCGGGGTGCTGCGGCGCACCATAAGACGGAAGCGTTGCCGGCGGGTGCTGGGGTGCTGCGGGGTACTGCGGGGCGGGGTACTGCGG
>NZ_SCOG01000035.1:0-22821 GCF_005502545.1 Microbacterium sp. Beta | reverse complement strand
CCTTGCGAGGCTTCGGGCGGGCACGGTCGCGGGGCGATGTTCAGGGGCCCTCGGGGTCGACGACGTCGCGGTCGGCCCAGAACGGTTCGACGAGTTCGCGGAGCGTCGTGGCGCCGACGCGCTCGACCAGCGCGGCGGCGTCGAGGTTCGCCCGCAGCTGCGCGACGCTCGATGCGCCGAAGAGCGTGGTCGTGAGGGAGGGATGCGTGAGGGTGAACGCCAGGCCGAGCTGTGCGGGCGAGACGTCGAGCGATTCCGCGAGCGCCGTGAACGCGGGCACGTCGGCGATGATCCGCGTTCGGATGTCTCCGGGGTCGCGGCCGATCTGCCGGTCGCCGTTCACCTTTCCGGCGAGCACGCCGCCTTCCAGGCAGTCCGAAGCCTGCAGGGTGAGGCCCTGCTCCCACAGGCGGGCGAACGGGGCGCCGTCGGGGATCGAGCGTCGGGACACGCTGTACTTCAGCTGTGCGATCTGCGGGCCGGCGACCCCCTCTCGTGCGGCGAGGTCGATCAGGGTCTGGATGCTCGAGGCCGACCAGTTGTTCACGCCCCACGCGCGGATGAGTCCGGCTTCGGTGAGTCGGGCGAGATCGATCACGAGGTCGCGCAGGTCGAGGTCGTCCCGCCGCAGGTCGCCCAGGATCACGAGGTCGGCGTGCTCGACGCCCACCCGCATCAGGGCGTTCTCGAGCTGCGGGCGGAAGCCGTCGGCGTCGAAGGCCTCGAGCCACAGCTTCGACGACAGCAGCCAGTCCTCGCGGGCGAGACCGGCGGCGCGGACCATGGCGGAGAAGATGACATCCGTGAACACGGGCGGGGCGCCGGGCGCGGAGTACACGCCGACGTCGAAGAGGTTGACACCGCGCTCCACGGCCTCCCGCAGCATGGCCACCGCGTCGGCGAAGTCCATGCGGTCGTAGGTGTGCCAGGAGCCGAGGGAGAACAGCGAGGCGTCGATGCCGCTGCGACCGATCTCGCGGCGGGGGACGGTGCGGAGGGGAGTGGTCATCGGAGGCTCACATTCTCGGGTCGATGACGGCCTTGACCTCATCGAGGTGGTGCATGCGGGCGATCTTGTCCGAGGCGTCGGCGAGACCGACGGGGGCGCTGAACAGGGCGTCCCACGGGTAGCGATCGGCGAAGGCGGCGAAGAAGTCGATAGCCCTGGCGTAGTCCGAGATGTCGCCGTTCAACGAGCCGACCACCGTGAGCTCCTTGCCCATGATCGTGCTGAGGGCGAAGCCGTCGCCCGCTGGTCCCGTGGAGCCGACGATCGCGATCGTGCCGCGCTGCGCGGCCATGCCGACGGCGTCGGGGCCGACGCTCGGTGCCCCGGCGAAGTCGAAGACGTGGTCGGCGCCGAGGTCGCCGGTGAGCTCGAGAACCTGATCCACGACGGGTCCGTCGCGGAAGTCGACGACGGCATCCGCACCGAAGCGCGCGGCGAGCTCGAGGCGGACGGCGGGAGCGCCGACCGTGATGACGCGACCCGCACCGGCGATCTTCGCGACGGCGGTGGCGAAGATGCCGAGGGCTCCGGACCCCTGGACCACGACGGTCGAGCCTGGACGGATGCGGCCCGCGCGCTCGAAGGCGCGCAGCACGGTCTTCGCCGCGCATCCCGCCATCGACGCCCACGTGTCCTTGACCGTCGGCGGCAGCAGCAGCTTGGCTGCACCGGGGGTGACGTAGGCGTACTCGGAGAGCCCCGCGGTGGCGAACGGGTGCACATCGGCGCGCTGCAGGAATCCGTAGCCGCGGCGCGAGCAGGCGACGGGTTCGCGCAGCACGACGCAGCCGTGGCACTCCCCGCAGGTCGACTCCGACCAGCCGATGCGGTCGCCGGCGGAGAGCGGTCGACCCAGCGCATCGCGGGTATCCGTGCCGACGGCGACGATCTCGCCGACCATCTCGTGCCCGAGGACCATGGGCAGCATGCCGGGGAAGGTCATCCTCCCCTCCCAGATCTCGATGTCGGTGCCGCAGAGCGTGGTGCAGGCGATGCGCACGAGCGCGGCGCCCGGTTCGACCTCGCTCGGAAGGGGGAGCTCCTGCAGTGTGAGGGGTTCGCCGTGGGCGGTGAGCACGGCGGCGCGGGTGAGGGTGGGTATCGACATGGGGGTCCTCTCAGACCAGGAGCTGGCCACCGTCGACGGCGACGGAGACTCCGGTGATGTGGTTGGCGGCGTCGCTCGCGAGGAACAGCACGAGCGGCGTGATCTGGTCGACCTCGGCGATGCTCCCGAGGGGGATGCGGGACTCCCAGGCGGCTCGGGCGTCGGGGTCGGAGGCGAAGCCGGCCGTCAGCGGGGTGAGGACCGGACCCGGTGCGACGGCGTTCACGCGCACTCCCGAGGCGGAGAGCTCGAGGGCGGCGGTGCGGGTGAAGGCGTCGACCGCGGCCTTCGTCGCCTCGTAGTGTCCGAGGCCCGCGGTGGGCTGGCGGGCGCCGATCGAGGAGATGTTGACGATCGAACCGTGCCCCGCCTCGGCCAGCAGTGCGCCGAAGACGTGGAGCATGAGGAACGTGCCGCGCACGTTGACGCGGAGGACGGCATCCACCACATCCACCGGTACCTCCTGCAGCGTGCCGCCACCAGCGACGATGCCGGCGTTGTTGACCAGCACGTCGATGCCGCCGGACTCCCTGACCCGCTCGGCCGCCGCTCGCACCGACGCTTCGTCGCCGATGTCGAGGGGGAGCGGGGTGGCGCCGATCTCGGCGGCGACGGCGGCGGCTGCGTCGGCGTCCACGTCGCCGATGAACACCTCGTCGCCGGCCGTGCGGAAGGCGGTGGCGATGCCGCGGCCGAGCCCGGACGCCCCTCCGGTGACCAGGATGCGGCGGGGGGAAACGGTCATGTTCGTCCTCACTGACGGGTGTTCTGACGGGATGAGTCCGTTATATTCTACAAACATAGAAAAACACAACCCCGTGCCACGAGACGGCGAAGGAGCCCTCATGCCCGATCCGACATATCCCCGCACACCCCTGTTCTCGGGCGGAGCGCCGGTGCCGCCGCTCGCCCTGGGGTCGTGGAACACCTGGGATCGCATGGAGCGGGACGAGGCGGTCGCCCTCATCCGGCGCGCGGTGGAGCTCGATGCGGGGTTCTTCGACGTCGCGTACTACAACATGGGTCCGCACGCCGAGAACTCCCGCACCGACATCCTGTTCGGCGAGGCGCTGCGGGCGAGCGGCGTCGACCGCGCGGACATCGTGCTGTGCGGGAAGCTCTGGCTGTGGGACTGGCCGAACCAGGGGTTCCGTGCGCAACTCGTGGAGTCGCTGCAGCGGGCCGGCCTCGACCGGTTCGACACCCTCGTGGTGGGCGACTACCTCGATGCCCCCGACCTGCCGCGGCTCGTGGCCGACGTGAACGCGCTGATCGACGAAGGTCTCGTCGGTTCCTGGGGCATCAACAACTGGCGCATCGAGCACACGCGGCAGGCACTCGCGGAATCCGAGGCTCAGGGGGTGGCCAGACCGGTGTTCGCACAGTTGAAGTACGGCATCGCTCGCCGGTCGATGGCGGAAGGCGACGCCTACGGGCCGCTGTTCGCCGACGGCACGCTCACCCTCCAGGCGTCGGACGTGTTCGAGGGAGGCATCCTCGCCACCGGACGGATGCCGGAACGGAAGATCGGTGCCGACGTCGGCGGGATCCGTGAGCGGATCGCGGCCGTCTACCCCGAGGTCGCGCGGGTCGCCGAGGGGTTCGGCGTGACGCCGGCAGCACTCGGCATCGCTTTCTGCCTGTCCAACCCCGCGACGGCGAACGTGCTGTTCGGCGCCTCACGCGTCGCACAGCTCGAGCTCAACCATGCCGCCCTCGCGCTGGCGCGCGACCACGGCGACGAGGTGCGCACCGCCCTCGCCGACTGCTGGGTCGACCGCGGAGTGCGGGCGGATGGAGCGTGGTGAGTGGTGGGGGGGTGCGGGTCGTGCTTACGACTCGCGCTCGCGGGCGAGTGATACGGCGCGGTCGAAGGTCGACACGATGACCTGTCGCCGGTCGATGCGATAGTCGTCGTCGGGTTCGAGCTCGTCGATGTACTCGTCCCACACGCGGACGTATCGATCCCGCCACCCTTCGAGCGTGCTGCGGGAGGGGAAGGTCGCCCCCACGCGACCTGCGGACGCGATGTCGGTGAGGATCTCGAGCCACGCCGGGGCCATGGATCCTCCCCACTCGTCCGGCTGCAGCTCGGTGTCGTCGTCCTCGTCCGCGAACACCTCGGCGATCTTCGCGATCAGGTCGTCGGTGATCGCGCTCAGTCCGTCCGCGACGGTGTCGTCGTCGAAGTTCCCCGGTCCCCAGGTGCCCACGTCGTTCTCTTCTCTGTCGTACGGTGCGCTGTCGTCCGGTTATCTGTCGTCCGGTGCGGTTGCTCCAGTGAACCATGCGAGCATGATGCGCATGACGGGAACTGGAGAGAGCGAGTCCGTCGAGGTGCAGCTGACGGCTGGCGAAGCGCTGGTGCTCTTCGAATGGCTGGCCGCTGCCAACGAAAGTGATGCGCTCGTGGTGGATGAGGCGCAGCGGCGCGTGCTCTGGGATCTGGAGTCGCAGCTCGAGACGAAGCTCGTCGAGCCGTTCCTCCCCGGGTATCGTGCGCTGGTCGATGAGGCGCGGAATGCCGGAATGAGATCGAACATAACTTCGAATGTCGAGCGCTGATTCGGTAGAATCGAGGCATGTCGAAGTTGGCCGTGTTGCACGAGGCGATGTCCCGCCTCGATGCGGCGTGGGCCGACGCCGAGAGTTCGGAAGACCTCTCGCGTGAGCAGCTGATCACGGTGAGCACCTCGATCGGCGTGCTGCAACGCCGGCTGGACGCGGTGCACATCGAGGTCGCCGCATGCATCTCGCGGGAGTCGCGTCCGGAGCTGGGGGCGGAGAGCCTTGCGAAGCAGCAGGGCTTCCGGAATCCGGCGACCTTGATCGCGGCGACTGTCGGGGTGTCGCGCGGTGAGGCGCATCGGCTGGTGAAGGTCGGAGAGGCGGTCGCACCACGCGCCGGTCTCCTCGGTGGACCGCTGCCGGCGAGGTATCCGCTGATTCGGGAGGCGCTCGACGCGGGCGCACTCAGCGCTCAGGCGGCAGCGGTGATCATCGCGCTGCTCGACCGATGCCGCGTGGTGGTCGGTGTCGAGCGTGTCGCCGAAGCGGAGCGTGTGCTGGTCGAGAAGTCGGCGGCGCTCGCGGTCGACGACGTACGGAAGCTGGTCGTGCGGGCGGAAGCCTGGTTGGACCCGGATGGGGTGGAGTCGCGTCTCGAGGAGCAGCGTTCCCGACGATCCCTGACCATCCACGAGCGCGGCGGGATGGTGCATCTGAACGCCGTCCTCGATGCGGAGACTGCCGCGCCCGTCGTGACCGCCATCCGCGGCTACGTGAGCGCCGCATTCGCCGCCCGGAAGGATGCGACGGCCCCGGACGCGCCCGATGCCGATCGTCGCACCGTGCCGATGATCCAGGCCGATGCGCTCGCGGTGTTCGCCGGGCATGTGCTCGACTGTGAGGCTCGCGTGCCGTTGGCGGGCGCGACCGTCATCGTGCGGGTGGGTCTCGACGCCCTGGAAGCGGGTGCGGGATCGGCCGAGATCGACGGAATCGAGCAGCCCGTCAGCATCGGAGCTGCGCGGCGGATGGCTGCGGGCGGGGGAGTGATCCCGTGCGTACTCGGTACCGTGAGCGAGGTGCTCGACTGGGGGCGGGAGAAGCGCCTCTTCACGCGGTCGCAACGACTGGCCCTCGTGGAGAGGGACGGCGGCTGCGCCATGTGCGGACTCCCCCCGGAGATGACGAAGGCGCACCATATCCGCTGGTGGAGACGCGACCAGGGGCCGACCGACCTCTCGAACGGCGTGCTGCTGTGCGAGACCTGTCATCACCGCATCCACGACAACGGGTGGGGCATCCGCATCGGTGGCGGTGGCGGTGGCGGTAGCGGTGGCGGTGGCGGTGGTCGCGAAAAGGTGTGGTTCCTGCCGCCCGCCTCGGTTGATCCGGCGCGCACTCCGCGGCTGGGTGGGCGAGCACGCTTCGATGTCGCTGCCTGAGGATGTCGCTGCCTGAGGATGTCGTTGCCTGAGAGGGGTGCTGCCTGAGGGTGGTGCTGCCTGAGGGTGGTGCTGCCTGAGGGTGGTGCTGCCTGAGGGTGGTGCTGCCTGAGGGTGGTGCTGCCTAAGGGTGGTGCTGCCTGGGGATGTCGCTGCCTGGGGATGTCGTCGCCTGAGAGTGGTGCTGCCTGAGGGTGGTGCTGCCTGAGAGGGGTGCTGCCTGAGAGGGGCGCTGCCTGAGGCGGGCGTCACCTGAACGGGGTGCCGATCTGCCGCTATGCCTGCGCGCTCGGACAAGTCCGGTGCGCCCCCGGGCATGGGGTGGGGCATCCGCAGCAAGAATCGCCCTTGCGCTCTTTTTCCACACCTGTAGACTAACCAGCGCGACACATCGAGGTGACGCCGGATCCGGCTACCGGCCAGCGGCACTCCGAGCCTTCTTCACCACCCTTGCACCCGAGAGAAGGAACCATGAAACGAATGCCCCTCGCGCTCGCCGCAGCCGTGGCCGCGACCCTCGCGCTCACCAGCTGCAGCGGCGGCGCAACGCCCTCCCCGTCCGACGGCAGCGCTGCCGAAGGCCCCGACGCCCTGAACATCGGCAACTTCCTCGACATCACGTCGTGGGATCCCTCCCTCGCCGACATCGGCTTCGACGGTCCGTACCTCTCCGCGGTCTACGACGCCCTGATCGCCCTCGACGCCGACGGCGAACCGATCCCGTCGCTGGCCACAGACTGGACGGTCGCCGACGACGACCTGAGCATCGACCTCGACATCCGCACCGACGCCGTGTTCAGCGACGGCACCCCGGTCGACGTCGACGCCGTCATCACCAGCCTCGAGTACCTGAAGGCGGGAGCGCGCTCCGGGGAGGCCTACGTCAACGTCGCCTCGTTCGAGAAGGTCGACGACGACACCGTGCGCATCGTGCTCACACAGCGCGATGACACGATCCTCTACTTCATGGGCCTCGGCCGCAGCTACGTGGCCTCGCCCGCGGCCATCGAGGCGGGAACACTCGGCAGCGAGCCGATCGGCTCCGGCCCGTACGTCCTCGACAGCGCCACGAGCGTCGCCGGTGCGGAGTACCACTTCACCAAGACCGCCGACTACTGGGATGCCGAGACCTATCCGTTCTCCGAGCTCGCGATCTACCCGATCACCGACGCCACCGCCCGACACAACGCGATGCTCAGCGGCCAGATCAACGTGCAGTACGGCGACGTCGCCAACCTCGAGCAGGCGAAGCAGCAGGGCTGGAACACCGCGGAGCGCGTCTCCGGCTGGGCCGGACTCGTCATCACCGACCACACCGGCGCGAAGAGCGAGCCCCTCGGCAAGCTCGAGGTGCGCCAGGCCCTGAACTACGCCTTCGACGGCGCCGCGATCCTGGCCGCCGTCGGCAGCGGTGCCGGCGTCGCCACGAACCAGGTGTTCCCCGACGGCGGCACGGTCAACGACCCCGCCCTCAACGAGACCTACGCCTACAACATGGACAAGGCCAAGAAGCTGCTCGCCGACGCCGGCTACCCCGACGGGTTCGCGATCTCGATGCCCATGTCGCCGATCTTCGAGATGTGGAAGCCCTCCGCGGAGCAGGCGCTCAACGAGCTGGGTGTCACGGTCACCTGGGACAACATGCAGATGCCCGACTACCAGCTGAACGCGCCGAACTACCCGATGTTCATCTCGTTCCTCGCGATGGACGGCAACGACGTCGCGACGGTGGCCCGTCAGGTCACCAGCGTGCAGTGGTTCAACCCCGAACCCGACTATGCCCAGAACGAGGTCATCGCCCCGCTCGTCGACAAGGTGCAGAAGGAACGCGGCGACGCGCAGACCGACGCCGTCAAGGAGCTCAACAAGGCCCTCGTCGATCAGGCGTGGTGGTCGGTCTGGTACCAGGCCAACAACATCTACTACACGGCACCCGGCATCCAGCTGCAGCCCGTCGTCGGGATGATGTTCCCCACCCTGCGCTACATCACCCAGGGCTGATGCCCTCCGGGGGGGGGCCACGACACGGCCGCCCCCGGGTCCTGCCCCCTCCGACCCCTCCCGAGGTTCTCATGCTTGTGTTCACGGCGAAGCGGGTGCTGTCCGGCATCCTCCTGCTCGTCGCGGTCTCGATCGGCACCTTCTTCCTGGCGCACCTGGCCATCAGCGACCCGACCGCATCCCTGCTCGGCACCACGGCGAGCCCAGCGCAGCAGGCGGCGTTGGCCGAGAAGATCGGTCTCGACCGTCCGCTCCTCGTGCAGTTCTGGGACTGGCTCTCACACGCCGTGCTGCTCGACTTCGGCGTCTCCTGGCGCAACTTCCAACCGGTGAGCGCGCAGCTCGCGATCAAGGTCCCGGTGACGCTGAGCGTCGTGACCTTCGCGACGCTCATCACCGCGGTCGTCGGCATCGGGTTCGGCATGATCACCGGACTCCGACCCGGCACCTGGTTCGACCGCATCATCAAGGGCATCTCCGTCGTGCTGTTCGCACTCCCGGGATTCTGGGTCAGCCTCGTGCTGGTGATGTGGCTCGCCGTGCAGCTGAAGTGGTTCCCGGCCGTGGGCTACGTGCCCCCGACGCAGTCCGTCGACGGCTGGCTGCGCTCCATCACCCTTCCGGCGATCTCCCTCGCGCTGGGCGGCATCGTCGCGGTGTCGGAGCAGCTGCGCAACGCCGTCATCGCGCAGAGCCGACAGGACTGGGTACGCACTCTCCGCAGCCGAGGACTCTCCGCCGCCCGCGTCAACCTGCACATCCTCCGAAACGCCTCGCCGGCGGCCCTCACCGTGATCGCGCTCATGTTCGTCGGCCTCCTCTCCGGCGCGATCGTGGTCGAGCAGATCTTCAGCCTCCCGGGGCTCGGCCAGCTCACGAACCAGTCATCGCAGAACGGCGACATCCCCATGCTGCTCGGCATCACGGTCGTCTCCGTCGTCTTCGTCGTCCTCATCAACCTCCTGCTCGACCTCGTGCTCGGCTGGATCAATCCGAAGGTGCGCGTCGCATGACCACGACAGACATCAGGGTCGCGTTCGACCGCGCGGCGCAGAAGCGGAGGTCGAGCCTGTTCCGGCGGTTCCTCCGTCACCCCGGCGGGTGCATCCCGCTCGCGATCTTCGTGCTCATCGTGCTGGTGGGCGTGTTCGCCCCGCTGCTCGCACCGATGGACCCGAACTTCGTCGACCTGTCCGCCGCGAAGGCCGCACCGGGACCGGAGCACCTGCTCGGTGGCGACTCCACGGGGCGGGACATCCTCAGTCGCCTCATCTACGGCACCCGCACGACGCTGTGGGGCGCGCTCATCACGATCGTCACCGCCCTCGTGATCGGTGTGCCCGCCGGTGTCGCCGCCGGTTATTTCGGGGGAGCGTTCGACCGGGTCTCCACATGGATCAGCGATGCCCTGCAGTCGATCCCCGGCATGATCATCCTGCTCGTCGTGGCCGCAGGGTCTCGCAACAATTTCGAACTGCTGATGGCCACCGTCGGCGTGTTCATGGTGCCCGGCTACTTCCGCATCGCCCGCTCGCAGACGCTCGCCGTGCGCAGCGAGCCCTACATCGACGCTGCGAGGGTCTCCGGACTCTCCGACGGACGGATCATCTTCCGCCACGTGATCAAGGCCGTCTATCCGCCCGTGATCATCCAGACGGCGCTGACCGCCGGTATCGCGATGGGCATGCAGGCAGGCCTCCAGTTCCTCGGCATCGGCGACTCCAACGTCCCGAGCTGGGGAGCCATGATGCTGGAGGGCTTCCGTCTCATGCTCACGTATCCGCTCATGCTGCTGTGGCCGTCGGCGGCCCTCGGGCTCACGATCGCGGTGCTCGCGATCATGGGGTCGACGCTCGCCGAGCTGGTGCAGGTGCGCACGCCACGGGTGTCCCGTCGTCGGAAGGACGTCGCCGTCTCCGCTGCCGGGTCCGCTGCCCTCTCCGGACCGGATTCCCCGTCCGGCACGGCGCAGCACGCCGCGGAGGCCTCGGCTCTGCGCGTGGAGAACCTCCGGGTCGTGCACGCCACACCGAACGGCGAGACCGAGGTGGTGCACGGGGTGACCCTCGACGTCGCGCCCGGCGAGGTCGTCGGCATCGTCGGCGAGTCGGGATCCGGCAAGTCGCAGACGGTCTTCTCGGTGCTCGACCTGCTTCCGGCCACCGGGCGGGCGACCGCCGACGCGATCTGGGTCGGTGGTGTCGACGTCACGCGGGCGACACCTGCGCAGCGCCATGCCCTGCTGGGGCGCTCCATCGGCTACGTGCCGCAGGAGCCGATGAGCAACCTCGACCCCTCGTACACGATCGGCCATCAGCTGGTCGAGCCGCTGCGCCGCACGCACGGGCTCAGCAAGGCTGCGGCGAAGGAGCGCGCCAGGGCGATGCTCGTGCGAGTGGGCCTCACCGACCCCGACCGGGTGATGCGCAGCTACCCCCACCAGGTGTCGGGAGGCATGGCGCAGCGGGTGCTGATCGCGGGGGCTATCGCCGGCAAGCCGTCGCTCCTCGTCGCCGACGAACCGACGACCGCGCTCGACGTCACGGTGCAGGCCGAGGTGCTGGAGCTGCTGCGCGAGCTGCAGGCGGAGTACGGGATGGCGTTGCTCATCGTCACGCACAACTTCGGCGTCGTGGCGGACATCTGTGATCGGGTGATCGTGATGCGCGGCGGCGACATCGTGGAGTCGGGCCCTGTCGACGACCTCTTCGCCGCCCCCGCCGTCGACTACACGCGAGAACTGATCGCCGCGTCGCTCGACGACGCCGAGGGCAGAGCCGAGCTCGACCGCCGCAAGACGGGAGTCCCCGCATGAACCCGCTGCTCGAGGTGAACGACCTGGTCGTGGAATACGGTCGCGGACGGCAGGCCTATCGGGCACTGCACGGCGTCTCGCTCGACATCGCACCCGGGGAGTGCCTCGGTCTGGTCGGAGAGTCCGGGTCGGGGAAGTCGACGCTCGGCAAGGCCATCCTCGGGCTCGCTCCCGTCACAGCCGGCAGCATCCGGTTCGACGGGCGCGAGATCAGCCACCTCGGCACCCGTCATCGCCGAGCGCTCGCCGATGACGTGCAGGTCGTCTTCCAGGACCCCTACGGCTCGCTGAATCCCGCAATGACGATCGGCGACATCCTCGCTGAGCCGCTGCTCACCACCGGCATCGGTGCCAAGGCCGCAGAGGCGAAGGTGCGGGAGATGCTCGATCGCGTGCGGCTGCCGTCGACGTCGGTGGACCGGTATCCGAGCGAGTTCTCCGGCGGGCAGAGGCAGCGGGTCGCGATCGCCCGCGCGCTGGTGCGGGGCCCTCGCCTGATCGTGTGCGACGAGCCGGTGAGTGCGCTCGACCTCACCACGCAGGCGACGATCCTCGACCTGTTCATCGAGCTGCAGCGCGACACCGGTGTGGCCTACCTTTTCGTCTCCCACGACCTGGGCGTCGTGCGACGGGTCTGCCATCGGGTCGCGGTGATGTACCGCGGTGAGCTGGTCGAGGTCGGGGAGGGCGAGCAGGTGACCCGTGCCCCCGAGCATCCCTACTCCGAGCGCCTTCGGCTGGCCTCGCCCGTCGCCGACCCGCGCGCTCAGCGCGAACGTCGCGCGCAGTGGCTCGCTCTGCGGGAGGTGCGCGATGCGGCGGTACGGTAGCTCCAGGCCGGAACACTCCACGCAGCAGAATCGGCCGGAAGGACGACATGCCGAAGATCATCGACCACGACCAGCGTCGACGGGACATCGTCGAGGTGGCGAAGAGCATCATCCTGAAGGGCGGATTCGAGGCGGCGACCATGCGCAGCATCGCCGCCGAGGCCGGATTCGCGAACGGTGCCCTGAAGCACTATTTCCCCGGGAAGGAGAGCATCGTCGCCGCCACCTTCGAGACCGTGCTGCTCGAGCACGACACCTGGCTCCAGGAGTCGATCTCCGAGGGCGCGACGCCCGAGCGGATGCTGCAGCAGGTGCTCGAGGGCACGCTGCCGAGCAGTGTCGGGGAGATCGCGAGTGGGCGTGTGCTCCTCGCCCTCTGGGAGTACGCGATGTCGAACGATCAGCTCACGGTGCTCTACCGCACGCATCTCGCGCGGTGGCACGCGATGCTCGTCGAGCGGATGGAGGCGGCGCGCGATGCCGGATCCATCCGGGATCAGGACTATGCGGCCCTCGCGAACGAGTTCATCTCGGTCGCCGTCGGAGCGACGGTGATCAACCTCATGTATCCCGAGGGCGAGCGTATCGCCGACTACGAGGACTACATCCGGAAGTTCCTGGCGCGACTCCGCTGACCGCGAGGCGCCGCATTCGAGAGGAAGGCGCCTCATGACCGCACCACTGTCCGTCTCGCACCATCCGGGAGCGGGGCGTCCTGTCGTGTTCCTGCACGGCCTGGCCTCGAGGGGGCGTCTGGACTGGCCCGAAAGCGAGTGGGACGCCGTGCTCGGCGATCGACCGCGTGTGGTGATCGACCTTCCGGCTCACGGCGACAGCATCGCGCTCGGGACCGCGACGACATCGGCCGTGACCGACGCCATCGCCGCATCGATCCGTGCGGCCGTCGGTGAGCAGGAGGTCGACCTCGTCGGCTACTCGCTCGGGGCGCGGCTGTCATGGGACCTCGCGTCCCGTCGCGACATCGCCGTTCGGCGGCTCGTGCTCGGCGGGCTCAGCGCGGGGGAGCCCTTCTCCTTCGTCGACCTCCCGGCCGCGCGAGCCTCCCTCGCGGACGGCAGCGCGCCGAGGGATCCGCTCACGGGCATGATCCTCGGCATGGTGTCGATGCCGGGCAACCGTCCTGCCGACCTGCTCGATCTGATCGAGGGTCTGGCGGCGGAGCCCTTCGTCGCCGATCGCGGCGGGCCGAGCGTTCCGGTCCTCCTGATCGGTGGAGTCGACGACGGGATGGCGGCGGGGATCGACGACCTCGCGGCGCTGCTACCCGATGCGCGGACACGGCGCATTCCCGGCGACCATCTCGCGGCCCTGCACGCACCGGGGTTCCGGACCGCGGTGCGGGAGTTCCTCGCGGATTGAAGCCCCCTCGACATCCGGCTTCAACCATGATCTTTATTTCCAACATTCGTAGATAATTCGAAAGGCTCGCTCATGACCGAAACCCCCACCGCCGACGCGGCGCGGATCCTCGACATCGCCACCGGCTACATGGCCTCCAAGCAGCTCTTCCAGGCCAGCAGGGTCGGCCTGTTCGCCGCGATCGCCGACGGGGCGGACACGACGGCCGCGATCGCCGAGCGGTGCGCGGTCAGCGAGCGCATCGCGACGCTGCTCGCCGATGCGATGACCGCCAAGGGCCTGCTCACCAGGACCGGCGGACGCTACGCGCTCGCCGAGGATGCCGCCGCGTACCTGGTCGGCGACGAGGCGGCGATCGACCTCGCTCCCTTCCTCACGTTCCTCGACGAGATCAGCTACCCGCACTGGCTGCAGTTCGCGCATACGGTCGACACGACCGAGCCGGGCGACCTGCAGATGGACGACGCCCGCTGGGCGACCTTCATGGCCGGCGTCATGACGTACAACCGTCTGCACGCGCAGGAGTTCGGCCGTCACGTCGACCTCGACGGTGCGACCAGGGCGCTCGACTTCGGCGGCCTGTCCGCCGAGTTCGCGCTGTCCGTCATGGCGGACAACCCCGAGCTGCACACCACGTTCCTCTACGCCCCCGGCTTCGAAGACGGCATCGCCGACGCGGTCGCAGCTGCGGGAGTGCAGGAGCGTGCCACGGTCGAGGTCGGCGACACGGCGACCACCGCTCCCGAGGGAGAGTACGACGCGGTCTTCGCGAACCACGTGATCCACCGCTTCTCCGCCGAGGAGAATGCGCAGATCTTCCGCAACCTGCGGGCGGCTGCCGTCGACGGCGCGACCCTGACCGTGCTCGACTTCTTCCTGGACGAGGATGTGGAGCAGCGCGGGCTCGACGCCCTGCACGCGGGCGAGTACCTCGTGATCGACGGCACCGTCGTCTATCCCGAGACCGAGGTGCGCGGATGGCTCGCCGACGCCGGCTGGTCGGTGCGCGACAAGGTCGCGCTGCCCGGCAGCCCGCGGGTGCTCGTGGCGACGGCGGTGTGAGACTCGTCCCGGCGCCGGGTGACCGGCGCCGGGGCACACGACTGGTCCGAGGGGGATCAGAGGCGGGCGGCATGCGTGAACATGCCGCCCGCCGTTTTCGTGCATCGCTTTCGGGATCAGCCGCGCGAGAAGACCGTGCGCCCGTCCACGATCGTGCGGGCGACGCCGATCGTCGCGAGGTCGCGGCCGGGCGTCAGGGGGTCCTCATCGAGGACGGTGACGTCGGCGACCATGCCGATGGCCAGCGAGCCCTTCCATGTCGAGGCGCCATCCTGTCGAGCAGGGTCGACGGTGACGGAGCGCAGCAGCCGGTTCCTGGTGCCCGCGTCGTCCGTGGCGCCCGTGGCGGTGAGCAGCGAGAGGGACGCGTCGAGACCCAGCCGCCAGTCCGGGCTCGCGACGGGGGAGTCGCTCGTGATCGTGGTCAGCGCGTCCGAGGTCAGCATCTCGGCGAGCGGCCATGCGGAGGCGAGTCTGGCTTCTCCCAGTTGTATCGCCGCCCAGGAGTGCGTGTGCGCCGCAATCAGCGGCTGCACCGCGAACCCCGCGCCGATGTGCCCCATCCTGGCGATCTGCTCGGTCGTGGCGAGATCGCCGTGCACGACATAGTGCGGACCCGACGGCGTGGGGTGCTGTGCGTGCAGGCCCTCCAGCACGGACAGGAACTCGGCGATCGAACGGTCTCCCGTCGCGTGCACCGCGATCTGCAGCCCGCGGGCAGAGGCCAGTTCGAGCATGCGTCGGAAGGCGGTGCGGGCGTCGGGCTCGCCACGGGTGAGCAGTCCGCCGGTGGTGCCGTCGGCGTAGGGTTCATCGACCCAGGCGGTCGCCATCGGGGGGATGCCGTCCGCGAAGATCTTCACGCCGGGGATCGCGAGCCATCGAGGGTCGGAGGGCGGTGCGGGGATGCGCACCCCGCGCTCGAAGTCGTCGAGCATGCTCTCACCGTCGATCGTGCCGAACAGTCTCAGCAGGGTCACGCGGGAGGTCTGGGCGCGCTCGCGATGCAGCTCGAGGTAGGTGTCGAGCATGTCGGAGCCGAAGCATCCGGTCTCGCCGTCGTCCTCGCCGGGGCCGATCCCCGGCTCGGTGTAGCTCGTGATGCCGAGCTCGGCGAGCAGTGCCCATGCGCGTCGCAGCGCCGACCGGCGTTCCTCCGACGTCGACACGAGCCGTCCGGACGGCTGCTCCTCCGACGGTGTGTCGGAGAAGAAGAGATGCGGCCACCGTGCTCCCAGCCATGCGGCGTGCAGGTGGGCGTCGTTGATGCCGGGGATCGCGGTGCGCCCGTCCAGCTCGATCACCGCGCGCGAATCCAGAGCCTCCGCCTCCGCACCCAGAGCGACGATCACCCCGTCGCGGACGGCGAGCGACTCCGTGATCGTGTCGGAAGGGTCGAGGGTGCGGATGCGGCCGCCGCGGATGATCAGGTCGGCATCGTCGCCGTGGAGTGACTGTGTCATTATTCCACCAGTGTAGACGCAAAACTGCTGCCGAGGAGAAGCTCATGGCGCGTTGTCGTCAGTGGCCGCCGCCGAACTCGATCATCGCCACTCCGACCGCGATCAGCGCGACGCCGATCGCCATCATGGCCGAGAAGTGATCCTTGAAGATCACCCGCCCGAGCACCGCGGTCAGCGCGACACCGGCGGCGGCCCAGATCCCGTAGGCGACGCCCACCGGCATCCCCATCGCGAGGATCGTGCCGAGCAGGGTGAAGGCGGCGAGATAGCCGACGACGATCACGGGGATCCAGCGGCGACGGCGCAGGCCCTCGGATGCGCGCAGGCTCAGCGTCGCCGTGACCTCGCTCGCGATCGCGAGGGCGAGGAACACCCAGGTCACGACGTCGCCTCCGTCGTATCGCGCGTATGGGATCCGAGTTCGACGAGCAGCACGCCGACCACGATCACGCCGACGCCGACGATCTGCACCGGTCCCAGCAGCTCGCCGAACAGCACCGTGCCGAGCGCGGCGGTGAGCACGACGCCGATCGCCGACCAGATGCCGTATGCGACGCCGACGGCCATGCCGCGGTCGAGCACGACCGACAGCAGCCAGAGCGACCCCGTGTAGCCGAGCACCACGACGACGAGCCAGAACGGATGCGTGAACCCCTCGGCGGCGCGGAGGGAGAGGGTCGCACTCACCTCGAGGGCGATCGCGAGCAGCAGGGGCGGCCATGCCGAGCGGCGGGGGCTGGGGGTCATCGCGAGCCTTTCGTGGAGCGTCCGAGGGGGAGAACGCGACGGGTGACCGGGGGATTCCCGCGAGAAGCCGGGCCTGCTCGACCCCGGTCCGCAGCCGTCGGATTCGGCACGTGTTCCTGCGACTTGTACGCTGGATGCATCCCCCGATCCACCCGGCAACTCGCGCGCCGGCGACCTCGGCGCGCGCTCACACATGCAAGGACGCAGATGAACGATTCCGCGGCACACCGCGACGACTGGACAGAGAGCGAAGAGCTGGCGGAGCGGATGATCCCGCTCATCGGGGCGCTCCGACGGGAGCACGACGTCGTCACGTCGCTCCACGGGCATCGTCTGCTCGGCCTGTCGGCGACGGGGCTGGTCGAGGTGCACGAGCGTGTCGCCCAGCTCGGTCACGAGCGTCTGCCGATCGAGGACAGCCTTGCGGTGCTGGAAGCGATCCATGCTCTCGCGCCCGGGGCATCCTCCCTCGACGTCGCCCGCCTGGTCGCCGGCCACGCGGAGAGCGGTCAGCCGTTGGAGGCCTATCTCGCAGATGTGCTCGCTCCGGCCATGGGAGCTGTCGCCGCTGAGGCCACCGACGTCGTGCTCTACGGGTTCGGGCGGATCGGCCGCCTCCTCGCTCGTATCCTCATCGCCCACACGGGAGGGGGGAGCGGGCTGCGTCTGCGTGCCATCGTCGTCCGCCGCGGTGCCGAGAACGATCTCGTCAAGCGCGCGTCGCTGCTGCTGCGCGACTCCGTGCACGGCCGCTTCGCCGGTTCGGTCACGGTCGACGAAGATGCCGAGCAGATCATCGCGAACGGCACTCGCATCCAGGTGATCTACTCCGACGACCCGGCGACCATCGACTACAACGCGCACGGCATCCACGACGCGATCGTCGTGGACAACACCGGACGCTGGCGCGACGAGGCGGGGCTCTCCCAGCACCTGCAGTCGAAGGGCGTCGCCCGCGTGCTGCTCACGGCCCCCGGCAAGAGCCCGCTCAAGAACATCGTCCACGGCATCAACGACGACACCATCGCCGACTCCGACCGCATCATCTCGGCCGCGTCCTGCACGACCAACGCCATCACTCCGGTGCTCGCGGCGATCGATGAGGCGTACGGCGTCGTCAAGGGGCACGTGGAGACCGTGCACTCGTTCACGAACGATCAGAACCTGATCGACAACTTCCACAAGGGCGACCGACGCGGACGTTCGGCCGTGCTCAACATGGTCATCACCGAGACGGGGGCGGCCAAGGCCGTGGCCAAGGCGCTCCCGCAGCTCGAGGGCAAGCTCACCGGCAGTTCGATCCGCGTCCCGACGCCCGACGTGTCGCTCGCGGTGCTGCACCTGACCATCGAGCGTCCCGCGACCAAGGACGAGGTCAACGACTACCTGCGCCGCGTCTCGCTGCACTCCAAGCTCCGTCAGCAGATCGACTACGTGGAGAGCCCCGACGTCGTCTCCACCGATTTCGTCGGCTCGCACCGTGCCGGCATCGTCGACGGCCTCGCCACCATCGCCGACGAGGACACCCTCATCCTGTACGTCTGGTACGACAACGAGTTCGGATACTCCTGCCAGGTCATCCGTGTGCTCGAGGTCATGGCGGGCTCGCACCCGATCGTGCTGCCGGAGCGCCGCGAGGTGACCCTGCAGGGCTAAGTCTCGCCGTTCGCCGGGTTTCGTCGTATCGTCCGGAGTACCCGGCATGATGAGGTCATGAAGACCGCGGCTCAGCGCACCGATCGTCTCCGTTCACAACGCCTCCGTTCGCATCGCCTGACCGCTCCGGCGCGCACCGTGACGCATGCGGCGCAGCACATGCTCGCCGTGCAGAGTCAGGACTTCACGGCCGGTCGGTGGGCGCTCGCCGTGCGTACCCGCGGTGAGCCGACACTGCGCGACGTCGACCGGGCCTTCGACCGCGGCGACATCGTGCGCGCGTGGACGATGCGCGGCACCCTGCACACCGTCCCGGCGCGAGACCTCGGTTGGATGCTCCAGGTCACCGCCGGGCGGCAGCGGCAGCAGGCAGCCACCCGTCACCGTGACCTCGGCATCGACGACGACATGGTCGCCGCTGCCGTTCGCGCCCTGACGCCGCGCCTGCGCGATGGCGGGTGCACGCGTGCGGAGGTGTTCGAGGTGCTGGAGGGGATCGGCATCGACCCCTCCGGTCAGCGCGGCATCCACCTGCTGTTCACCCTCACGATCGCCGGGCTGATCTGCCAGGGACCGGTCGTGGCCCGCGCCGGTGTCGCCCGCGAACAGCGCTTCGTCCTCGTGGAGGAGCACATCCGCGAGCACGCAGCACCCGACGATCCGCTCACCGAGCTGTTCGTCCGCTACGTCGACGGCCATGGTCCTGCCGGGGTCGCTGACTTCGCGTGGTGGTCGGGCCTCACTCTGGGGCAGTCGCGTGAGGCGGCAGAGCGGGCGGCCTCCAGCGTCGAAGAGGTCGACGAAGGGCTCTTCGTCGCGTGCCGGCCTCCGCGTCGGGCGAGCGGCGCCGCGTCGGTCCATGCTCTCGGCGCGTTCGACGAGTACTACATCTCCTACGCCGATCGCACGGCCGTATGCGACCCGGCGTATCTGGCGGCGATCGGGCCGGGGAAGAACGGCATGGTGCGTCCGACGATCGTCGAACAGGGCCGCGTCATCGGCTGCTGGTCGCATGCGAGCGCGACCAGGAGTGAACCGCCGCAGCTCTTCGAGGCGCCAGAGGATCCCGAGGTCGTGGCCGCAGCCCTCGCGCGGTTCGCCCGCTTCGCCGACGACTGAGACGGCCGCCCGAGCCCGCCCCGCCCCTACTCGCTGGCGTGGCGCCTACTCGCTGGCGTGGCGGGCGAGGAAGCTGTAGACCTCGTTGTCGTCGACGCCCGGGAACGCGCCGCGGGGGAGAGGGGAGAACATGTGCGTGTGCACGCGCGCGCTCGGCCAGGCCCGTCCGCTCCATCGATCGCTCAGCTCGGCCGAGGGGCGACGGCAGCACGACTCGTCGGGGCACGTCGATACCGCGCGGTCGTTCGTCTCGCGTCCACGCCACCACCGTGCGTCGTCGAAGGGCACCCCGACCGTCACCGAGAACTCGCCGTCGGTCGACGACCCGGTCTGCGTCGAGCACCAGAAGGTGCCGGACGGGGTGTCGGTGTACTGGTGGTGCTCCACCGTGCGGTTCTGCTGCGTGAACGCCGCGCGGGCCTGGAACTTGCGACACACCCGCTGTCCCTCCACGGCACCGGTCACATCCATCGGCAGCGGCAGGTCGTCGTTCTCGTACACACGGGTGATCGCCCCGGTGGAGTCGACGCGCAGGAAGTGGAGCGCCATGCCGAGGTGCTGTGTCAACAGGTTCGTCATGCGCATGCCCGCCGCCTCGTGCGTGACGCCGAAGCCGTCGCGGAAGTCCTCGACGGCGAGGTTGCGGTCCTTCTTCGCCTGCTGCAGGAACGCGACGGAGGCCGTCTCCGGCATCAGGCAGCATGCGGCGAAGTAGTTGATCTCCAGGCGCTGCTGCAGGAAGTCGGCGTAGTCGGTCGGCGGGGTGTGTCCGAGAAGTCGGTGCGCCATCGCCTGCAACGCCATCGAGCGCAGGCCGTGACCGCCGGGGATCGAGGCCGGCGGCAGGTAGATCCGCCCGTTCTCGAGGTCGGTGACCGACCGTGTCGAGTGCGGGAGGTCGTTGACATAGATCAGTTCGAACCCGAGCTTCTCGGCCATGATGCTCACGGTGCGGTGGGTGAGTGCACCCTGCACGTGTCCCGCAGCCTTGAGGTGCTTCTCGGCGAGCTTCTCGATCTCGGGGAGGTAGTTGTTCTGGGCGCGCATCCGCAGCCGCAGCTCGGTGTTGGCGCGGCGTGCTTCCTCCGGGGTCGCGATCGCCTCGCGCTCCCGCCTCTCCAACTCCCGGTGCAGGCCGAGAACGGATTCGATCGTCTCGTCGCTCATCCCCTTGGTGACGCGCACGGGGGCGACGCCGAGCTGCCGGAACACCGGGCTCTCCTGCGCGCGCTCCAGGGCGATCTCGAGCGCGGCACGCCGATTCGGCGGCTCACCGGAGATGAGATCGGTCACCTCGGTCTTGGTCGCTTGCGCGATCGCCTGAAGGAGGGAGAGCTTGGGCTCGCGCTTGCCGTTCTCGATCAGGCTCAGCTGCGAGCCGGCGACGCCGACCAGCGCGCCGAGCTCATCGAGCGTGTAACCGTTCTCCAGTCGGTGGTGACGGATGCGGTGGCCGAGGGTCGTGAGGTGGATGCCGGAGGACGCCATTCCTTGAGTCTAGCGAAAGAATTCCAGTTCTTATCGCTTGAAATGGCCGAAAGTCGCGTTCGAACCGGAAGAAGATAGGTGCAACGCCCCACACTTCTAAGGAGCAGTCATGGCCATGGCCGAAGTCCTCACCCCTCGCACGTCTCCCGTCTCCCCGACGCGCACGTTCGGGGCGGCTCCGACGTATGACACTCCTGCCATGGCCGAGCTGGCCGCCTGGGTCGAGGAGATCCGGGCGCTCACCCAGCCCGACTCCGTGCACTGGGTCGACGGCTCGCGGGCCGAGAACGACTGGCTGCTGCGCGGACTGGTCGACGAGGGCAAGCTGATCAAGCTCAACCCCGAGTGGCGACCCGGCTCGTACCTCGCGCGCTCGCACCCCAGCGACGTCGCTCGCACCGAGGGGCGGACGTTCATCGCCTCCGAGCGCGAGGAGGACGCTGGCCCCACGAACAACTGGGCGGCTCCGGCCGAGATGCACGCCAAGATGGATGAGATCTTCGAGGGATCGATGCGTGGGCGCACCATGTACGTCGTCCCGTTCTCGATGGGACGCGTCGGCGGCCCGCTCTCGCACATCGGTGTGCAGATCACAGACAGCGCCTACGCGGTCGCCTCGATCGGCATCATGACCCGCGTCGGCGATGCCGTCACGCGTCAGATCGCCGAGGGTGCGCCGTGGGTCAAGACCGTGCACACGGTCGGTGCCCCGCTCGCGCCGGGTGCGCAGGACGTGGAGTGGCCCTGCAACGACGACAAGTACATCGTGCACTTCCCGGAGACGCTCGAGGTCTACTCGTACGGCTCGGGCTACGGCGGCAACGCGATCCTCGCCAAGAAGTGCTTCGCGCTGCGCATCGCCTCGGTGATCGCCCGCGACGAGGGCTGGCTCGCCGAGCACATGCTGCTCATCCGCGTGATCGACCCGCAGGGCAAGGCCTACCACGTGGCTGCGGCCTTCCCTTCGGCCTGCGGCAAGACGAACCTCGCCATGCTGCGTCCGACCATCCCGGGCTGGCGCGTCGAGACCCTCGGCGACGACATCGCATGGATCCGTCCTGGTGAAGACGGTCGCATGTGGGCCATCAACCCCGAGGCGGGCTTCTTCGGCGTCGCGCCGGGCACCGGCGAATCGACCAACGTCACCGCGGTCGAGACGCTCTGGGGCAACACCATCTTCACCAACGTCGCGCTCCGCCCCGACGGCGACGTGTGGTGGGAGGGCCTGACCGACGAGGCACCGGCGAACCTGATCGACTGGGAGGGCAACGACTGGACCCCCGAGTCGGGACGCCCTGCCGCGCACCCCAACTCCCGTTTCACGGTGTCGGCGGCTCAGTGCCCGCAGATCTCCGAGGACTGGGAGGAGGCCGTCCCGCTCGACGTCATCCTGTTCGGCGGACGCCGCGCGAGCAACGTGCCCCTCGTCGTCGAGGCGACCGACTGGACGCACGGCGTGTTCCTCGGCTCGAACATCTCGTCCGAGCGCACGGCTGCCGCTGAAGGCACGGTCGGGGAGCTCCGCCGCGACCCCTTCGCGATGCTGCCGTTCTGCGGCTACAACATGGCGGACTACTTCGGCCACTGGCTCAAGGTGGGCCGCGGTCTGCGCTTCGACCGCGCACCGCGCATCTTCCAGGTCAACTGGTTCCGCCGCGGCGACGACGGCCGGTTCCTGTGGCCGGGCTTCGGCGACAACTCGCGCGTCGTCGACTGGATCATCCGCCGCATCGCCGGTGACGTGCCCGCGGTCGACAGCCCGATCGGACGCCTGCCGCGCGTGGAAGACCTCAATCTCGACGGACTCGACATCCCCGCCGCCGACCTCGACGAGCTGTTCTCCGTCGACGCCGAGGCGTGGAAGACCGAGGCCGATCTGACCGAGGAGTTCTACGACACCTTCGGCGACAAGGTTCCGGCGGCGCTGCGCGCCGAACTGGCCTCGCTGCGCTACCGCCTCGACAAGGCGTAGCTCCCCAGACCGGTGCCGGTTCGGGGGAGCCGGCACCCTCAGGGCCTCGTGCCCTGCAAACCCGCGAAGGCGGGACATCAGAGACGAACCCATGGCTGAGTGGTCTCCGACGTCCCGCCTTCGTGTTGTTCGGGCGCTGGTCGAGACCCACGCTCGTCGTCGAGACCCACGCTCTCAAGCGTGGGGGAGGATGGGTCTCGACGAGCACGATGGGTCTCGAC
>NZ_SCOG01000034.1:0-25034 GCF_005502545.1 Microbacterium sp. Beta | reverse complement strand
GGTGTGGGTGTGGGTGTGGGCGCGGGTGTGGGTGTGGGAGTGGGGGCGAGGGTCAGGAGTCGCGGCGGAGGGCGCGCCAGTCCTCGACGATCTGCAGCATGCGGGTGGAGAGGAAGCGGAAGAACTCGGCGAGCTCGATCGCGCGGTCGTGGGCGCCCTGATCGTCGTCGTGCTCCGCGGCGATCTCGTCGATGTACTCGGAAAGGCGCGAGTACACCGGCATGTTCCCGACGATCGAGCTGTAGAACGGATCGTGCACGAACTCGTAGCGGTCGCGCCGGTCGCCGGGGCGCGATCGACGCTGGATGAAGTGCAGCTGCTGCAGGTAGCGCACCGCGCCGGAGACGGCAGCGGCCGAGACGCCCAGACGCTCGCCGAGCTGCGCGGCCGTGTACCCGCCCTCGGGAGCGGCGATCAGCGCCATCATCACGCGCGCAGGCATCCGCGGCATCCCGGCGGCGGTCATCATGGCGGCGGCCTGCTCGGCGGGTTCCATCCCGCGGTGGGAGTCGGGCGAGGGTGCGTCGCGGTCGTCAGACATCGTGCTCCTCCTAGGCTCCGGGGGCGAGCTCACGGCGTCGCATCAGGGTCAGGGCTCCTGCGCCTCCCGCGACCAGGGCGAGCACGAGCCACCACAGGCCGCGCACATCCACGCCGCTGCCGTCCACCACCGGGGTCACCCCGAAGGGCGAGAGGTTCATCGTCCATTCCGGCAGTCCGAACAACGGACCGAACATCCCGAACAGGGTCGCCAGCAGGACGAGGCTCCACGCGACGGCCGTCGTCGCGCGGGGGAGCAGCACGAAGACGAGCGCGGTGAGGACGGCGAAGACCGATGCGGCGAACGCCTGGCCGAGCCCCGCCACCGCCACGATGCGGTACAGCGATTCAGCGCCGCCGTTCACCCGGATGCCGACCCACCCGGCGAGCACCGCGGCGGCGACCACGATCAGCACCGCGACCACGCCGACGATCACGTAGTCGGCGAGCCAGCGCACACGACCGACCGGGGTCGCCAGCACGGCCTCGGCTGTGCCGTGCGCCTCCTCCTGCCGTGCGCGCACCACGATCTGCACGGCGCAGCACGCGGCGAGGATGCCGAGAAGGGTGAAGAACACGGTGACCACGACCTCGTCGAGCCCGCCTGTCGCTCCGCCGATCTTGGTCAGGATGTCGGCCACGGCCGGGTTCTCGCCCGAGATCCGGTCGACCAGTCCGCTCAGGGTGGTGGCGAGGATGCCGGTGATCGCTCCGCCGACCGCCCACCCCACGATCGCCCCGGACGTGAGCCGCCACACCAGGGCATGCGGCGAGGCGAGCGCGGGCCGTGCCGAGACCCTGCCGGGGCGCTCCGCGACGAAACTCGCATCGATGTCTCGCATCGACTGCAGGGCGACGGATGCGCCGGCGAGCACGAGTCCGAAGGCCAGGCCGAGCAGCACCGGCCGGACCAGGTCGGAGTCGTAGGGGCGGGACTGCTCCACCCACCCGAAGGGGGACAGCCACGCCGGCCACGCGCTCGTCATGCGGGTGAGATCGTCGCTCGGGGTGCCCGCCGCGTTGCCGATGCCGCGGACCAGGAACATCGCCACGAGCGCCCAGGCCGTCAGGGAGTTCGCGCCTCGAGAGGTGCGCAGAAGCTGCGCCGCGAGGAGGCCGACGCCGAGGAACGCGATGCCGCAGGACGCCGCTGCGGCCCCCGCCAGGACCGATCCTGCGAGCGGAAGGCCGGTGGCGACCAGCGCGAGCGCCGTGAGCAGGGCCAGGGCGACGTTCGCGAGGACCCCGTGCGCGATCGTCGCGACCGTCGGAAGGCGGCGCCCGGCGGGGGTGGCCCAGACGAGCTCAGCCCGTCCTGCCTCCTCGTCGCCCCGGGTGTGCCGCTCGGCGAGGAATGTGCTCATGAGGGCGGCGAGGAACGCCAGCCACGGCAGCACCTCGAAAGCCAGGAACGCCCCTTCGGAGGTGCCGGACGGCAGCCCGCGGAACATCAGGATCACCGGATTCGCGAGCGCGGCGGCGAGGATGTTCTGCCGGTCGGCAAGAGTCGAGTACGACTGGCTGACACCGGCGTATCCGGCGAAGGCCATCAGTGCCGAACCGACGATCCACAGCGCGAGCTGCAGCCGATCGCGGCGCAGTCGCTGTCTCAGCAGCACGCCGAACGTGGTCATCGCGCACGGTCCTTCAGTGCGCGGCGGGTGGAAGGCACTTCGTGCTCCGCCTCGCCGTCTTCGGCCGCTTCGAGGCCGGCGAGGTCATCGCCGTAGTGGCGCAGGAACAGCTCCTCGAGCGAGGGCGGAGCGACGCGGAGGTCGCTGATGCCGAGGGTGGCGAGTGCGGGGAGAACCGTCGCCGTGCGATCGCTGTCGACGGAGAGGCGGATGCGGTCGCCCTGCTGCACGGGGTCGTGCACGTCCGGGATGCGGCCGACCTGTTCGAGGGTGGCGCCGGCGGAGGCGAACGACACGTCGCTGCGGGTGAGGTGACGCAGCTCCGCCAGGGTTCCCGCCTCCACGACGCGGCCCGCGCGGATGATCGACACCCGGTCGCACAGCTGCTCGACCTCGCTCATGATGTGGCTCGACAGCAGCACGGTCGCGCCGTTCGCGTGGGCGCGGGCCACTTCACGCTGGAAGATGACCGCCATCAGGGGATCGAGTCCGCTGGTCGGCTCATCGAGGATGTAGAGGTCGGCAGGCACGGCGAACGCCGCGATCAGAGCGACCTTCTGCCGATTGCCCTTCGAGTAGGCGCGGCCCTTCTTGCGCGGGTCGAACTGGAACGCGTCCATCAGGCGCTTCTTCTCGTGCTGGTAGGCGGCGTCCTTCGCACGGGCGCCGCGCAGTCGTGCGAGCAGGTCGACGGCCTCGCCCCCGGACAGGTTCGGCCAGACGCTGACGTCTCCTGGCACGTAGGCGATGCGTCGATGCAGGTCGACGGCGCGATCCCAGGGGTCTTCGCCGAAGACCTCGACCTCACCCCCGGTGCGCCGCGCGAGGCCGAGGAGGATGCGGATGGTGGTCGACTTGCCCGCGCCGTTCGGGCCGAGGAACCCGTGCACCTGGCCCTGCTCGACGGTGAGATCGAGGCCGTCGAGTGCGTGCGTGTGGCCGTAGTGCTTCGTGAGATTGCGGGTGGCGATGACGGTGGTCATGCGCGGGAGCGTATGCCCGATTCACAAAGTTGTGAATCGGGCGAAAACAACACATGCGAAATCCTTACGACGCCCGCGTACAGTGGGCTGGTGCCGGAGTTCCCCTACAGTCGCCTGCGCCGCTGGCCCGACGTCGAGGCGGACAACCTGCAGGCATATGACGCGACCGACCTGCTGCTCGTGGAACGGGCGCTCGCGCTCGACGTGGACGGCTCCGAGACGGTCGTCATCGGCGACGAGTACGGCGCGATCACGCTCGCTCTTGCCGCGGCAGGGCGCCACGGCATCCGCGTGCATCAGGACCTCGCGACCGGCCGCCTGGCACTGCAGCGCAATGCGGAAGAGCTCGGGCTTGCGGGTGCTTCCGGCCGAAACGGAGACGACCTCAATGCGGCAGGGCGCGTCGCGGGGCAACCCGCCGAGCGTGAGACGGATGGTCTGGGTTTCGGCCGACTGTTCCACCCGCACGAGCTCGATGCCGACCTGCTCACCGGCGCGAAACTGGTGCTGCTGCAGCTGCCGAAGTCGCTCGCGGAACTCGAGGAGATCGCCGACGCCGTGGCCCGCTGGGCTGCTCCCGACGTGGTGCTCGTCGCCGGAGGCCGCGTGAAGCACATGTCCCTCGGCCAGAACGAGGTGCTGGGGCGGAGCTTCGCGCACGTGCAGGCCCAACGCGCCGAGCGGAAGTCGCGACTGATCGTGGCCGCGGAGCCGCGCCCCGCCGCCGCGGACCGGCCGTTCCCGGTGGCGGCGCAGCACGAGGGGCTGACGCTGGTCGCCCACGGAGGCGCGTTCGCGGGGCCGCGCCTCGACATCGGAACCCGAGTGCTGCTGGAGGTGCTCGGCCTGACCGGTGCGCAACTCGGCAAGAATGCCCCGGATCGGCGCGATTCGCACCGGAGCGGGCCGGAAGATGGACGTCCTTCCGGATTCGTTCACGACACTGCGGCCCGACGTGTGCTCGACCTCGGCTGCGGCACCGGTGCGCTCGCCGTCTCCTATGCCCTCGCGCACCCCGAAGCGCAGGTGACGGCCACCGACCGGTCTGCCGCTGCAGTGGCATCCGCCCGCGCGACGGCGGCTGCGAACGGAGTCGCCGACAGGGTCACGGTCACCCACGACGACGCCGGCTCCGCGCTTCCCGATGCCTCCTTCGACGTGGTGCTCCTGAACCCGCCGTTCCATCTCGGCGCGAGCGTGCACACGGGAGCGGCGACGCGGCTGTTCGAGGCCGCGGCGCGTGTGCTCCGGCCCGACGGAGAACTCTTCACGGTGTACAACTCCTCCCTCGCCTATCGCCCTGAACTCACCCGACTGGTGGGGTCGACCGAGCAGGTCGAACGCACCCCGAAATTCACCGTCACACGCAGCATCCGGAGCACGCAGACCTCGGATTCCTGACCGCGGAACCACCGCGGGAGCGATTGTTGAATACCCGTGCAATCCCCCGGTCAGCCACCGAAACGAGGCCGCCCCGCGCGACCGGGATTTGCCCCTGATCGGCCATTTCGTTACGTTGGTCTGTGGGCCTGACGGCCCGAAGACCAGTCCGCGACCACGTCCTTCTTTCGATGAGCTGTGCTGCGAAGAGGCGTGGACGTACGGTCGATGCTCTATCGCGGTGGATCCGAAATCCGCCGTCCGTGCCGCCACAGCAGACATGTCGAACGGCCTTGAGGGGATCACCCGGGCGTAACCGAAGCAGGCTCAGCCACCCGAAGGCGAGCCGCAGGGGAAACGTGTCCGAAATCGCTCTCGAAGCGCGCAATCTGTACAAGGTTTTCGGTAAGAATCCGAACGCCGCCGTCCGTCGACTGAAGGCCGGTGAGAGCCGAACCGCCGTCGCGGATGCCGGCACTGCCGCGGTCATCGACGCCAGCTTCTCCGTGAACCGCGGGGAGATCTTCGTCATCATGGGCCTGTCGGGATCCGGCAAGTCCACCATCATCCGCATGCTCAACGGGCTGCATGACGTCACTGACGGCACCGTCACCGTGAACGGCGACCCCATCACCGGTATCCCGTCGTCGCGACTCCGTGAGATCCGTCGCGACCGCATCTCGATGGTGTTCCAGCACTTCGCCCTGCTGCCGCACCGTACGGTCGCCGCGAACGTCGCCTACCCGCTCGAGCTCAAGGGCACCCCGAAGGCCGATCGCCTGGCGAAGGCGGAGGAGATCCTCTCGCTGGTCGGACTCGAGGGACAGGGCGAGAAGCTCCCGTCCGAGCTCTCCGGCGGTATGCAGCAGCGCGTCGGCATCGCCCGTGCGCTCGCCGCCGACAGCGACATCCTGCTGATGGACGAGGCGTTCAGCGCGCTCGACCCCCTGATCCGGCGCGAGATGCAGGAACAGCTGCTCGAACTGCAGCAGAAGCTCCAGAAGACCATCGTGTTCATCACGCACGACCTGAACGAGGCCATGTTCCTCGGTGACCGCATCGCCGTGATGCGCGACGGCCGCATCGTGCAGATCGGCACACCGGAAGACATCCTGATGGACCCGGCCAACGACTACGTCGAGCAGTTCGTGCAGGACGTCGACCGTGCCCGCGTGCTCACCGCGGCCAACGTGATGGAGCGCCCGCGCCCCGTCGTGCCGCACACCGCGGGACCCCGCACCGCCCTGCGCCAGATGCGCGACGCCTACATGTCGGCCACGTACGTGGTCGGCAAGGACCGGCAGCTCGTCGGCGTCGTCACCGACCGTGACGCGGTGAAGCTCGTGCGCAACGGTGCGACCACGCTCGACTCGATCATCAAGCCCGTGCTGCAGAGCGTGCGCGAGGACGACGTGCTCATGAACCTGTTCGTGCCGGCCGTCGAGTCTCCCCTGCCGCTCGCGGTCACGGATGCCGAAGGCCGTCTGGTCGGGGTGATCCCGCGCGTGACGCTGCTCGCCGCCCTCGGTCCCGGACCCGGCGCGACCGAGGAGATCACGCTTCCGCTGATGCCGATGCCGCAGGCCGAGATCGATGCGGTGCTCGATGACGGGTGGACCGCCGACCCGGGCCCCTCGACAAGCTCAGGAACCCAGGTCGAGACGGAGGAGGTGCGCTGATGGATGGCTTCCGCATCCCCGTGGGAACCTGGATCGAGTCCGTCGTCGACTGGGTCAAGGACAACCTCGACGGTCTGCTCGACGTGATCTCGTTCGTGATGAGCTTCCTCGTCGACGGCCTCACGAGCATCCTGCTCGCCCCGAACTTCGTGGTCATCATCGTGATCGCCGCGCTCATCGCCTGGGTCGTGCGCTCGTGGCAGCTCGCGATCGGCACGGTCGTGTCGTTCGGACTGATCGTCGGGATGGACCTGTGGGTTCCCGCGATGCAGACCCTGGCGCTCGTGCTCGTCGCCGCCATCATCGCGGTGCTGATCGCCGTGCCGCTGGGCATCTGGTCGGCGCGCAACGCCACCGTCCGCGCCGTGCTCAAGCCCGTGCTCGACTTCATGCAGACCATGCCGGCCTTCGTGTACCTGATCCCGGCGATCGTGTTCTTCGGCATCGGCGTGGTGCCCGGCCTCGTGGCGACAGTGATCTTCGCCCTGCCCCCAGGTGTGCGTCTGACCGAGCTGGGCATCCGCGGTGTCGACTCCGAGACCGTCGAGGCCGGTCAGGCGTTCGGCGCGAAGCCGGGCCAGATCCTCCGCGGCATCCAGCTTCCGCTCGCGATGCCGACCATCATGGCCGGCGTCAACCAGGTCATCATGCTCGCCCTGTCGATGGCGGTCATCGCCGGAATGGCGGGAGCGGACGGCCTCGGGAAGATGGTGGTCGAGGCGATCTCGACCATCAACATCCCCAAGGGCGTCGAGGCCGGCCTCGGTGTCGTGTTGATCGCGGTCTTCCTCGACCGGGTCACCGCGGCGCTGGGAGCTCCGGGCGAGAACCGCTCGTCGCTGCTCGGCATGCTCGCACGGCGTCGCACCCCGCGCGGAAACGGTGGCGGAACAGCATCCGTTCCCGCTCCCGAGACCTCCGCGCAGCAGGACGCCGCGAACCCGGAACTCGTGCACTGAGTCCCATCCCCTACGGAACAACACCCATACGGAACGCAAGAGAGAGAAATCACATGAAGAAGAAGATCCTCGCAATCACCGCACTCGGCGCCGCAGCGGCGCTCACCCTCGCGGGCTGCAGCAGCGACGGCGCCGGTGGCACGGGCGGCGGCGACGGCAGCGGCGACGACAAGGGCACCATCACGCTGGGCTTCCTGCCCTCGTGGACCGACGGGCTGAGCACCGCCTACCTGCTGCAGGACCAGCTCGAGAAGATCGGCTACACGGTCGAGATGAAGACGCTCACCGAGGCAGGCCCGCTCTACACCGGGCTCGCCCAGGGCGACGTCGACATCTATCCTTCGGCGTGGCCGGAACTCACCCACGCCTCCTACATGGAGAAGTACGGTGACGACATCGAAGACCTCGGCAAGTACTACGAGAACGCCAAGCTCACGCTCGCGGTTCCGGAGTACTCCGAGCTGAACTCGATCGAAGACCTCGTGGGCAAGGGCGGCGAGTTCGACGGCAAGATCTACGGCATCGAGCCGGGCGCGGGCCTCACCGCCCAGACGCAGAAGATGATGCCCGAGTACGGTCTCGATGGCGAGTACGAGCTCGTCACCTCGTCGACCGCGGCGATGCTCACCGAGCTGAAGACCGCGACCGACAAGCAGGAGGACATCGTCGTGACGCTGTGGCGTCCGTTCTGGGCCAACGACGCCTTCCCCGTGAAGGACCTCGAGGACCCGAAGGGTGCGATGGGCAAGGCCGAGGGCCTGCACTTCCTGGGCACCGACGGCTTCGCCGAGGAGTTCCCCGAGGCCGCCGAGCTGATCGAGAAGATCAAGCTCGACGACGAGCAGTACGGTGCGCTCGAAGACCTCGTGGTCAACGAGTACGGCGAGGGCAAGGAAGCCGACGCGGTCGACGAGTGGCTGAAGCAGTACGGCGACCAGTTCGACTGGACCGTCACCAGCTGACACCGCTCCCGCTTCACGAAGGAGGGCCTCCCGCGCCGGGAGGCCCTCCTTCGCGCTTGCGTCACCCCCCTTACACTGGGCGACCACGAGTGCGACGATGGCCGTTCGAGGACCCGACCGGGCCCCGGAACGGAGAGGGAACGATGTGCACAGGACTGAGCTTCACCACCGTCGACCACTACTTCGGGAGAAATCTCGATCTCGAGTTCTCGTACAACGAGACGGTCACCATCACGCCGAGGAACTTCTCGTTCCCGTTCCGCCGACTTGTGTCCATGCCTACGCATCACGCGATCATCGGCATCGCGACGATCTCGGACGGGTACCCGCTGTACTACGACGCGGTCAATGAGAAGGGGCTCGGTATGGCCGGGCTCAACTTCCCCGACAACGCGTACTACCCGGCGGAGGATTCCGAGGCGACCAACGTCACCCCCTTCGAGTTCATCCCGTGGGTCTTGGGGCAGTTCGACTCCGTGGCGCAGGTGAAGGAAGCGCTGGAGACCGTGAACCTCGCCGACATCTCGTTCAGCGCGCAGTTCCCGCTGTCGCCGCTGCACTGGATCATCTCGGACGGTGCGGCCTCGATCACGGTGGAGAGCGTCCATGACGGCCTGAAGGTGTACGACAATCCCTGGGGCGTTCTCACCAACAATCCCACGTTCGACATCCAGAGCTTCCGGCTGAACGACTACATGCATCTGTCGACCCGGCAGCCGCAGAACACGTTCGCCCCTGACGTGCCTCTGGATACCTACAGCCGGGGGATGGGCGGGATGGGTCTCCCCGGGGACCTGTCGTCGTCATCACGATTCGTGAAGGCGGTGTTCACGCGGATGAACTCCGTTTCGGGGAGCTCCGAGTCGGAGTCGATCAGCCAGTTCTTCCAGATCCTCGGCTCCGTCGCCCAGCAGCGCGGATGCGTGCAAGTGGGCGACGAGGAGAAGTACGAGATCACCATCTACTCGTCATGCTGCAACGCCGACAAGGGGATCTACTACTACACGACCTATGAGAACAGCCAGATCACCGGGGTCGACATGCACCGTGAGGACCTCGATGGCTCCGAGTTGGTCGCCTACCCGCTCGTCGAAGGGCAGCAGATCTCCATGCAGAACTGACGTATGACCGGAGCCGTGTGAGAGGGGGGCAGCGGCCGGGGGCTCAGTAACCCAGTCGTGCCCGAACGTCGTTGAGCAGCTGCGAAGAGCGCAATGCCGCATCGGGCGCGACAGCGGAGATGCCCTGGACCAGTACGTCTGAGATGAGGATCGCCGAGAGGCTCTCGGAAGTCAGTCCTGTGGGGGTGTGGGGTGCGGTCAGGATCGCGTCGACACGGGAGGAGAGCCTCTCGTGGAGCTCGTCGGTCACGAGGATGACGCCGGCGCCCATCAACTGTGCGTGGTCCAGGAGTACGTCGATGTCGCGGGTGACCCGTCCAGGCGCGAAGATCACGAGGACGTCCTTCGCCTCGAGGTTCAGGACCTCGTCTGCGAGACGGAATCCGTCGGTGCTGAGCCGCCGAGTGGAGAGTCCCGTCCGTCGTAGGCGCAGTGCGAGGTTGTCAGCGGCGATCCCGGAGGCACCGAGGCCGTAGCAGTAGATGCTCTCGGCGCGCATGAGCAGCGTGATGGCGGCGGAATACGCAGCGTCGTCGTTCGAGCTGCGTGCGAGTTCGATGAGCGACGCCGCCTCATCCCAGGTCTCCTGCTGGATGCGGGCGAGGTCCTGGCCGATGTGCTCGATGCGGGTCTTGAGGCGCACCTCGGGCGAGACGCTGCTCGAGAACGGAGCGGCCACCTCCTGCTTCAGATGTGAGAGCCCCGAGTATCCGAGCTTCTGCAGGGTGCGCACGACGGAGGCGTTCGAGGTGCCGCTCTGGGTGCCCAGTTCGGCGGCGCTCGCATAGAGGATGTGCTCAGTTGACGTCGATGAGAGCACGCGACAGACGGCACGTTCGGATTTCGAGAGGTCGTTCCACGTCCTGGCGATGCGCGCGCGGAGGCCGGAGAGCGCAGGGTTCTCTGTATCGCTTGTTACAAACGGTTCCATTGCTGTATCATTCTGTTCGAGAGGCGCATCATCCGTAACGGATGGTTCAATCATCCCGGGTGCAACCTCATTGCGCAACAGGCGCACCTGACAGGGAGGTCATATGGCGGCCATGACACCGATCCGCACGATCGAGATCAGTGGGGCGCCCCGCGAGCGCGGGCGCCGATACGGCGAGGCCGCCGCCGACCTCATCGCCGGCTCGATCGAGTACTACACGGAAGCGCTGACCCAACAGACCGGCATGAGCTGGGCCGGGATCACGGATTCCGTCTCGCGATGGGTTCCGATCAGCGAGCAGATCGCGCCGCACCTCGTCGAGGAGATGCGGGGGATCGCGGAGGGGGCGGGTGTCGCCTTCGCCGAGATCGTCACGCTGAACGTGCGCGGCGAATTCGTCTACGACCACCAGGGACCGTCGCGAGTCACGAGGACCGCGGCCCGTGCCGCCGACGACGAGCGCGACGACGCCGTCGACGGCTGCACGTCGTTCTTCCTGACAGGTGAGGGCAGCGGCACCGGGCACACGCTCGTCGGGCAGAACTGGGACTGGCGCACGCGCACCGCGGGAACGACCCTCATCGTCCGCGTCGTGCAGGATCCGCTTCCCACGGTGATCATGCAGGTGGAAGCCGGGCAGGTGGGACGCCACGGTGCCAACTCCGCCGGTATCTCGCTGAACGCCAACGGCCTCGGGGGGAGCTTCGGGGCGGCGGTCGGCGTGCCGCAGACCCTGATCCGCCGGCTCGTACTCGATCAGGGCGATATCGCGAGCGCGCTCAGGATGCTGGTCAAGACCCGTCCCCATATCGCGAGCAATGCGCTCCTCGCCGACCGCAGCGGGTTCGGCATCGACCTCGAGACCACGCCGAGCGGCGTGGACTGGATCTATCCCGAACGCGGCGTGATCGCGCACACCAACCACTTCCAGGCTTCCGTGCCGCCGCAGCTCGCCGGGTCCTACCTTCCGGTGGCAGCGGATTCGCTGCTTCGTCTGCCGCGTGTCCAGGCCGGGCTGGCGGCGGTCGCTCGTGCGGAGAACCCCGAACACAGCTACGCGCTCGTGCGTGAGGCGATGTCGGATCACCTCGGCTTCCCCGAGGGCGTCTGCACACATCCGCATCCCGACTCCCCCTCGGTGAAGCAGTGGTCGACGCTCCTCTCGAGCTGTGTCGACCTCACCACCGGCGAATACCGCGTCGCGAACGGATTCCCCTGCGAAACCGAGTACGAGGTGCTGCCCTGGAATCTCTACGACGGCCCGCACGACGAACTCCCCTCCCCCTGACCGACAGATTGAGAACCCGAGGAGATAGCGTTCAATGAAGAAGCAGCATCACCCCATCACCGTGACGATCGGCGTGCTCGCCGCCTCGGCATTCGTGCTCGCCGGCTGCAGTTCGGGGTCGAAGGGCGAAGACGGCGACGCCGCCCTCGACGTGCCTTTCGGTGCGACGACACCCGCCGCCTCCGGTCCGCTCGAGAGCGTGACGTGGATGCTCGGCGGCGAGCCGACGACACTCGATGCCGACATCGATGCCACCACCGCCGACGACACGGTTCTCGCGAACGTCTGCGACCGGCTCATGCAGGTGCAGCCCGACCTGACCCTCGGTCCCGGGCTGGCATCGGACGCCGAGTGGACCGACGACACCCATCTCGTCTTCACCATCAGGCAGGGGGCGCTGTTCCACGACGGCAGCCCCGTGAGCACGGCGGACGTCGTGTGGAGCATGCAGCGCCACTCCGAGGACGGTGCCGCCGAATCCGACGAGTACCGGAACGTGGTCTCGATCGAGCAGACCGGCACCGACCAGATCACTGTCACGACATCGCAGCCGGATGCGATTCTGCTCCAGGCGATGGCGGGCGACGGCGGTATCGTCTGGAACCCGCGCGTCATCGAGGCCGAAGGGGAGGACTTCGGCAGCCCCGGCTCCGCCTCCGCGTGCAGCGGGCCGTACCAGGTGACGTCGTGGGACGCGGGGTCGCAGCTCACCATCACCAGGTTCCCCGAGTACTGGAACTCCGACGTCGATGCCCTCACGGACGAGGTCGTCTTCCGATGGGCCGACGAGACCGCGATAGCCAACTCGGTCACGACGGGCGAGGCCCAGGGGTCGTTCCTCGAGAACGCCGGCGCCGCGCGGAGTTTCATCGGGAGCGCGGACGTGTCCGTCTATCAAGGCCCGTCGACGAACGCGTGGGTGCTCGAGACGACCGATCGCGGCGCACTGACGGATGAGCGCATCCGGCAGGCCCTCTCGCTCGCCCTCGACCGGACCGGCGTCGCCACGGCTGCCTTCGGCGGTCTCGCCCAGCCGTGGAAGACACCCGTCGGTTCGGGAGCCTGGGGATACGAGGCCGACACCTTCGAGCAGGCCTACGACGCTCTCGAGGGCGCGCCCGCGAAGCCGAGCGAGGCCGATCTCGCGGCGGCCGAGGACCTGATCGCCGAGGCCGGCGCCCCTTCCGCCCCGATCGTCGTCGCCTCGAACGGCTCCTCGACGCACAACGTGATCGCGAATGCGCTGGTCGCCGCGGCGCAATCGATCGGGCTCGAGGCGGAGATCACCGTGATCCCGCAGGTGCAGTACGGCGACTTCTACTCCGACCCCGACCTCCGAGGCCAGGCCGATCTGTGGCCCGACGAGTACTACATCTCGAAGAACGACCCCCTCGGCTTCTACAAGAACGGCGCGTCCGATGCGAGCGTGAACTTCGGCGTCTTCTCCGACCCGGAGTACGATGCGCTCGTCGACGAGGGCTACGCCGCGACGGATGACGTCGAGCGCGCCGAGATCACGACAGAGCTGCAGAAGCGCTGGGTGGAGCACGCGGTGTGGATCCCGGTCGTCGCGACGCCGTCGACGCTCATCATGTCGAAGGCGGTCACGGGTGTCCCCGCCTCTGCAGCGTTCATCTACTACCCGTGGGCCGTCGATCTCGGCAGCGCGAAGGGGTAGTCACGATGCCATTCGCGCTCCGCAAGCTCGCCGGCATGGTCTTCACGCTGGTGATCGCCTCCTTCATCATCTTCGCTGCGATGTACGCAGCGCCGGGTGACCCGGTCACGTTCCTCATCGGCAACCCCGAGAACCTGACCCCGGAGCGGATCGCGAGCGTCCGGGCCCAGTACCACCTGGACGAGCCGATGCTCGTCCAGTACTGGCACTGGGCCTCCGGAGTCCTCACCGGCGACTTCGGACAGTCGTTCCAGTACCACCAGCCCGTGAGCGCGCTCCTGGCGGCGAGGGTGCCCATCACCCTGTCGCTCGTCGCCTACGCGGCCGTCGTGCTCACGGTCGTCGGCATCGGCCTCGGCATCGTCGCGGCCGTGCGCCGAGGAAAGGCGGCCGATACCGCCATCATCGGATTCACGACTCTCGCAGCGAGCATCCCCTCCTTCGTGCTGGGAATCGCCTTCGTCGCGTTCTTTGCCGTGGAACTGCGATGGTTCCCCGTGGCAGGTGCGGGTTCCGCTGGACTCGATCGTCTGTATGCGCTCACGCTCCCGGCGCTCACCCTCGCCATCACCGCGCTCGCCATCGTGAGCCGCGTGACACGACAGTCCATGATCGAGCAGTTCTCCTCGGAACACGTCGAGGCCGCCCGAGCCTCGGGTCTCCGCGAGCGGTACATCGTGCGCGATCATGTCCTGCGCGGGGCCTGGGGCCCCATCATCACCATGGTCGCGCTCGTCATCGCGAGCATGATCGCCGGAACGGTCGCGGTTGAGACGGTGTTCGGGATCTCCGGCGTCGGCTCGCTCCTCGTCGACGCGATCAACACGCACGACTTCCCGGTGGTGCAGGCGGTGCTCCTCTTCATGGTCGTCGCCTACATGATCGTCACGACGATCGTCGATCTCCTCCTTCCGGTGCTCGACCCCCGTATCCGACGAAGGACGGTGTCCGCATGACCTCCGTGATCCTCCCGCGGCTGCGCCGCCGTCGGCGGTCCGGATCCGAGCTCGGTTTCTGGATCTCCTGCGGCCTTCTCGCACTCATCGCGGCGGCGGCCGCGTTCGCCCCGCTCCTCGCCCCCTACCAGCCCGACAGCGTCGACTTCGCCGCGATCTGGGAAGGACCGAGCGCACAGCACCTGCTCGGCACGGACCAGCTCGGGCGCGACCTCTTCTCCCGGCTTCTCATCGGAGCGGGTGAGACACTCGTCGGACCGGTCGTGCTGCTCGCGCTCGCCACCGTGCTCGGGGTGGCGATCGGTGTCCTGGCGGCGTGGCGAGGCGGATGGATCGATACGGTCCTGGCCCGCGTGACCGACGTCATGTTCGCGTTCCCCGGACTGCTCTTCGTCGTGCTCGTCATCGCCGTGTTCGGCAAGGGACCGGCCACGGCGATCGTGGCGCTCGCGTTCGCATACGCGCCGGTCATCGCGAAGTACACGCGCAGCCTGGCTCTGAGCGAGATGACGCGGCCCTACATCGACGCGTACCGGGTTCAGGGGCTCGGCGGCCTGACGATCTGCGTGCGCGGAGTCATCCCGAATCTGCTCCCTCCGCTCGTCGGGTATCTCGTCGTCCTCTTCGGCGAAGCCCTCATGAGTCTCGCGACGCTCAGCTTTCTCGGGTTCGGGGCGCAGCCTCCGAGCTCGGAGTGGGGCCTGATGGTCCAGGAGGGGCAACCCGGAATCATCCAGGGGGAGTTCCTTCCCACGCTCGTCCCCGGTGCCGCCATCGCCATCGTCGTCATCGCGGTGAACGTCGCCGGGGTGCGCGTGGCCGACCGACTGCTTGCGAAGGGATGAATGATGCTCCTCGACATACAGGACCTTGATCTGGCATTCGGCGAAGGCGACGACGCGGTTCGGATCCTCACCGGCGTCAGCCTCGTGGTGGACCGCGGCGAGCTCGTCGGGCTCGTCGGGGAGTCGGGCTCGGGCAAGTCGACGACGGCGCGCGCGGCCCTCGCCCTCTACGGCGATGAGGCGACGATCGCGGGGAGCATCCGCGTCGACGGGACCCAGATGGTAGCGGCCGATGAGAAGACCCGGCGGCGCGTGCGCTCCGAATCCGTCTCGCTGGTGCAGCAGGATCCGCGTTCCGCGCTCAACCCCGTGCGTCGCATCGGGGATTCACTCGCCGAACGACTCGTCCGCGTGCACGGCTGGCGACGAGGCCGCGCCGAGGCGCACATCGTCCAGCTCCTCGCCGCGGTGGGACTCACCCACCCGGAGCGGCGAATGCGACAGTACCCGCATGAGCTCTCGGGCGGCATGCTCCAGCGCGTGGTCATCGCTTCGGCATTGAGCACCGATCCCGCGCTCCTGCTCGCCGATGAGGCGACGAGTGCGCTCGACGTGACGACGCAGGCCGAGATCATCGCCATCTTCCAACGCCAGATCCGAGAACGTGGTCTCGGCGTACTCTTCATCACCCACGACCTGGCTCTGGCCGGGGCGATCTGCGATCGGATCCATGTCCTGCGCCAGGGCGAGATCGTCGAGACGCTCACGAAGCCGGGGCTCTTCGCGGACGCGGTTCATCCGTACACGCTCTCGCTGATCGCCGCGGCCCCTGTACTCGACACGAAGGAGGCGTCATGAGTCTGGTGGAGGTCTCCGAGCTGTATCGGGCCTTTCGGATGGGTCCGGGATCCGAGCGCGTCGTCGCGGTGAACAACGTGAGCTTCGCCATCGAATCGGGTGAGGCGCTCGGCCTCGTCGGTGAGTCGGGTTCGGGCAAGTCGACGATCGCTCGGATCCTCGTCGGTCTGGAACGCGCCGACGCGGGGTCCGCGGTGATCGACGGCGTCGACCGCCTCAGTCGACCGCGCGGCAGAGCCGAGCGTCTTGCGAGGGCTCGTGCGGTGCAGATGGTGTTCCAGGATCCGAACGGGTCGCTCGATCGACGGCTGACCGTGCGCGAGGCGCTGCGGCGAACCCTGAGGCTGCGGGAGCAGGGCACGGGGTCGCACCCCGACCGCACGATCGGCGAACTGCTGGATCGCGTGCGGCTCACCGAGCGGCACGCTGACGCGAAGCCCCATGAGCTGTCGGGCGGTCAGCGACAGCGCGTCGCGATCGCGCGCGCCCTCGCGGTGTCTCCCCGTCTCGTCGTGCTCGACGAGGCAGTGTCCGCACTCGATGTCTCCGTGCAGGCGCAGGTGCTCGAGCTCCTCGCCGAGATCCAGCGGGAGTCGGGGGTGAGCTATCTGTTCGTCAGTCACGACCTCGCCGTCATCGGCGAGCTCTGCTCCCGCGTGCTCGTGCTGTTCCGCGGCACGGTCGTCGAACACGGAGAGACCGGCCAGGTGCTGCGAAGCCCGCAACACCCGTACTCGCAGCTCCTCATCGCCTCGACGCCCGGTCCGGGGTGGGACCCGGAGCGGGTCGTGCAGGACCGGATGACGTTTACGCAGCGCATGGAGGTCGTCGGTCGGGGCGACCGGAAGTAGGCCGGGTCAGAGCGGGAGGACGATCGCGGCGATCAGGCCGCCGCCTTTACGGGCGCGCAGGCGCACCTCGCCGCCATGGGTCTTGGCGATGCTCTGCACGATCGCGAGTCCCAGCCCGGTGCCGTCCGGGCCGGCCGAGGTGCGACTCGCATCGCCGCGGTAGAACGGCTCGGTGAGCAGCTGCACGGTGGCAGGCGTGATCTGCGCCCCGGTGTTCTCGATCTCGATGACGGCTCGTCCGCGTTCCCGTCGGGAGCGCACCCACAGCTCACCGCCGGGCACGTTGTGGCGGATGCCGTTCTCGAGCAGGTTGCGCACGGCCCTGGCCAGCAGCACCGCATCGCCCTCGACCGTGAGGTCGCGCAGGTTCGTGTGCACCTCGATCTCCTGGGCGTCGAGGTCGTCGACCTGGTCTTCGATGAGCGTGCGCAGCTCCACCGGTTCGACCTCTTCCAGGCCGGTGCGGGCACGCGCGAGGGCGAGCAGCGCCGTGATGAGCCGCTCACTCTGCTCGGTCGCCCGCAGTGCCCGCTGCATGTTGGCCTGCAGGTCCGCCGGCACCGCTCCCTGTTCGAGGGGGATCTCCAGCGCGGTGCGCGTCGTCGTCAGCGGGGTGCGCAGCTCGTGCGAGGCGTTCGCCACGAAGCGGTCCTGGGCGGTGAACGCCGACTGCAGCCGGTCGAGCATCCCGTCTATCGTGTCGCCCAGCTCCTTGATCTCGTCGTCGGGCCCCGGCAGGGCGAGACGTCGGCCGAGGTCGCGTTCGGAGATGTCGCGCGCGGCGGCCGTGACCTCTCCGATGCGGTCCAGCGAACGGCGCGCGAGCCAGAACGCGATCGCGGCGGCCACCCCGGTGAAGGCCACGAGCACGACCACCGACCACAGCAGCAGCCCGTTGCCCACCTCGTCGGCGAGGAAGCTCGACTGCTGCAGCACCGCGCCTTCCACGGCGTCGAAGGTCAGGGTCTGGGACGGCACCGCGAGCTGCGCGTCGATGGATCCGGCGTAGTACCCGCACCCGGTGCTGGCCTGGCCCCAGAGGACGCTGCTGCTGTCGGGGAGCGGAGTCACCTCGCTGACGTCGGGTCCATCGGTCGCGCTCGACCCCTCGCCGACCTGCAGGACCGCCGACATCGGGAGGCAACTGGCCTCGGTGGTGGTGATGGCCGTGGAGAACAGTTGTTGCACCACGAGGTACTGCACGGTGAGCAGGGCGGCACCGGCCGCGATGAAGACCGCGGTGATGATGATCACCAGTCGGGTGCGAAAGCTCATACGTCTCATGCGGTCGTCCCCACTCGATAGCCGTGTCCTGCCGCGGAGTGGATCACCTCGGGCGAGCCGAGTTTGCGTCGGAGCGTGTGCACCACGATCTTGACCACACCGCGTGTGCGCTCCTGCGGTTCGTCCCACACCTCGTCGAGGAGGTCGTCCGCGCTGACGTAGCCGCCCTCCGCGGCGAGAAGCGTCTCGAGCACCCCGAATTCCTTGAGCGTCAGCCGGATCGGGCTGCCGTCGCGCTCCACGATGCGTCGAGCGCTGTCGAGGCGCACTCCGGCGAACTCCTGCACGGCACTCGTCCGCGCAGATCCGCCACGACGGCCGAGCGCTCGGATGCGGGCCAGCAGCTCCACGTACGCGAACGGCTTGGCGAGGTAGTCGTCGGCGCCGAGGTCGAGACCTTCGACACGGTCGTTCAGGGTCCCGGCGGCCGTGAGCATCAGGATGCGCGCCGGATACTCCTGCGCGACCAGAGTGCGGCACACCGCGTCGCCGCTCAGCACCGGCAGGTCGCGGTCGAGCACGATCACGTCGATATCGTTCGAGGCCGCGGAGGTCAGGGCTGCGGCTCCGTCACGGGCGACCTCCACCAGGTAGCCCTCGCGGCGCAGGCCGTCGGCGAGCGTGTCGGCCAGGTCGGCCTCGTCTTCCACCAGCAGCAGTCGCATGGCACCTCCGTCATCCGAGGGTGCGTGTGCCGCGGTTAGTTTCCGGTTAGGCGCCGTCATACCGACAGCAAACCACCGCCTCCGTAGAACTGACTGCACGTCGCGGATGAGCTGCGACCGCGAGAAAGGGAACCTCATGTTCGATTCGAGAGCAGTCCGATCGTGGGCGGCGATCCCCGCTGTCTTCGCACTCTTCACGCTCGCCGCGTGCAGCGCACCATCGGGAGACGACAAGGCGAAGGACGGGGCCAACGATGCGGCGGCCGCTCGGTTCGTGACCTGCCTCACCGAGGAGGGGCAGACCGCGAAGATCGTCGAGGGGGGACAGGTGGGGATGCTGATGCCCGACGGTCCCGCGAGCGGCACCTCGACGGGCGGCATGATGTCGGTCGAAGCGGGCTCGGGCGACGACGAGGACCTCGCCATGACGATGGTCTTCTCGGACGACGACGGTACGTGGCTCGCATCGACTGCGGCATCGGGCTACCCGGAGGAGGGCGGGCAGCGCGCCGCGTGGGAGACCTGTGAAGAGAAGGTCCCCGAGTTCACGCAGCCGAAGCCCGACATCTCGGACTCCGGAGCGCAGACGCAGATGATCTCGCCGGAGGAGATCATCGAGTCCGGTCTCGCCTTCGCCTCCTGCGCCAGAAAGAACGGCTTCGCCGACTTCGCCGACCCCGATGCTGACGGCATGCTCACCCTGCCGAAGGGGATCAGTGAAGACGAGGCGCGCACGCTTCTCGAAGCCTGCGCGGACACCACGGGCGACATGCCCCCGATGTTCACACAGGAGAGCATCGAAGCCGTCGACTTCGACTGGTTCGCGGTGATGAGCGAGTACTTCGAGGGCATGGTCTCCGCCGCCACCGTCCTTCCGTCGAAGGATGACGAATGAGCCGCCGGCTGACCAAGGTGCTCGTCCCGGTCGGAATGCTGCTCGTGGCGGCCGCCGTGACCGTGGCTGTGCTGCAGCCCTGGAGCTCGGTGGCCGAGTCACCGGACGAGGAGAAGGCGCCGGTGACGGTCGAGGCGGAGCTCACCACGCTCACCTCCGATCTGCGCCTCAACGGAACCCTGAGCTACGGGGCGTCGGTCGCCCTGCCGGGCCGTGCCGGCACGATCACCCGCCTGCCGGCGGCGGGGGAGCAGATCGGTGTCGGGCAGGCGATCTACGAAGTGGACGGGAAGCCGGTGATCGCGATGCGGGGGGACCGTCCGTTCTGGCGCGACCTGGGCCTCGGCGCGGAGAAGGGGCCGGATGTCAGGCAGCTGGAACAGGCTCTCGCCGATCTCGGCTTCGGCAAGAACATGACGATCGACGACGAGTTCACCGCGGTCACCGAGACCAACGTGAAGGCGTGGCAGAAGTCGCTCGGGGTGCCGCAGGACGGCATCGTGAAGCTGGGTGACGTCGTCGCGATCAGCGCCGCATCCGTGCGGGTGGAGTCGGTCACGGCGAAGCTAGGAGACCCGGCGGGGTCGAGTCCGCTCAGTTACACGAGCACGACGCTGCGCGTGGTCGCCAAGCTGACGGATGCACAGGCGCGCGAGATCCTGCCCGCCACGAAGGTGACCGTGATCCTGCCGGACGGGACGGAGGCGCCGGCGACCGTGACCGCCGTCGACCCCGGCGGGCAGCCGACCGAGAAGGAGGGCGAGACCACTCCGCCCACCGCAGACGTCGAATTCGACGACCCGGCCGTCGCCGAGGGCATCGGGCTGCGCGCGGTCAAGGTCGTGTTCGCGACGTCGGAGGTGAAGGATGCTCTGGTCGTGCCGGTCACAGCCCTGGTGGCGACGACCGACGGCGGATACGCGGTCGACGTGCTGCGCAAGGGCGGAAAGGTCGAACGCGTCGCCGTCGAGGTCGGACTGATCGCCGACACCAAGGTGCAGGTCACGGGCGGAGAACTCGCCGCCGGCGATGCCGTGGTGGTGGCGCAATGAGCCCGGACACGGTGGTCGAGCTCGTCGACGTGATCAAGGAGTACCCGGGCAACCCGCCGCTGCGCGTGCTGCATGGCATGAGCCTCGCGATCGAGAGCGGTGAGCTGGTGGCCGTGGTCGGAGCATCCGGATCGGGCAAGAGCACGATGCTCTCGATCATGGGCACCCTCGACGACCCCACGAGCGGCACCGTGCTGATCGATGGGACCGACGCCGCGGCTCTGCCCGAACGCGAGCGTGCCGTGCTGCGCGCTCGCCGCATCGGCTTCGTGTTCCAGCAGTTCTTCCTCCTGCCCGCACTGAGCGCGCTCGACAACGTCGCGCTCGGTCTGCTCTACTCCGGCGTGCCGTCGGCGGAGCGTTCCACCCGGGCGGCCGCAGCGCTGGAGCGGGTGGGCCTCGGCGCACGCATGAAGCACAGACCCGGTCAGCTGTCCGGCGGTGAGCAGCAGCGCGTGGCGATAGCCAGGGCGATCGTCGGCGCTCCGTCGGTGCTGTTCGCCGATGAGCCGACAGGTGCGCTCGACTCGACGACGGGCGATCGCATCCTCGAACTGCTCACCTCGATCGCCGATTCCGGCACGGCCGTCGTGATCATCACGCACGATCCGCACATCGCCGAGCGCACGCAGCGGCAGGTCGGCATCCACGATGGCCGGATCGTGAGCGACACCGGCTCGCGCGTGAAGCAAGAGGTCGCCGCATGAGACGCAGAGGGGAGCGGATGCCGCGACTCAGTGTCGCGGACAGCATCCGCACGGCACTCATCGGACCGCGCAGTCGCAAGATGCGCACGGCCCTGTCGGCGCTCGGCGTCGCGGTCGGCATCGCGGCGCTCACAGCCATCACCGGCATCGCCGCATCGAACCAGGCAGAGTTGCTGGCCAAGCTCGACGCCCTCGGGGCGAACATGATCGTGGTGCAGCCCGGGTACGGGCCGGACAACAAGCCCGTCGCGCTGCCCGAGACGGCCGCCGGGATGATCGAGAGGGTGAAGGGGGTCGAGCAGGTTGGGGTGCTCGAGAAGGTGCCGGACGACACCGGCGTGTACCGCAACGACCTCATGCCGAAGAGCCAGGGCAACGGGCTGACCGCGTATGCGGCGAGTCCTGACTTCCTGTCGTCGGTGGAGGGGTCGGTCGCGAAGGGGTCGTGGTTCGACGAGACCGACCGCTCGCTGCCGGTGACCGTGCTCGGGTCGGCGGCGGCTGCGCGGATGGGCATCACCGAGCCGGGCGTGCGGGTCTGGATCGGCGAGCAGTGGTACACCGTGATCGGCATCCTCGACTCGGCGGGACTCGCCGAATCGATCGATGCGAGTGCATTCCTCGGCGATCACTGGGCGGCCGAGCACGTGTCGGCGAAGGGCGATGACACGATCGCCTCGATCTACGTGCGCATGACCGACGGGGGCACGGGAGAGAAGGTCCGTGATGCGATCGCCCGTGCGGCGAATCCGTCCTCCCCGTATGTGCAGGTGACCGGACTCGGCGACCTCGCCGGTGCGCGGGACACCGCGGATGACTCGCTGTCCGGCCTCGCGGTCGGACTCGCGGCGATCGCTCTGCTGGTCGGAGGGATCGGCATCGCGAACACCATGGTGGTGGCGGTGTTGGAGCGGCGCGGCGAGATCGGTCTTCGACGTGCGCTCGGCGCGCGCTCGGGGCAGATCGCGGGTCAGTTCGTGGCGGAGGCGATCGTGCTCGGCGGGCTGGGGGGCCTCGCCGGAGCCGCGGTCGGCGCGCTCGGGGTCGTCGTCTACGCCTCGATCCAGGGGCAGGCGGTGACGATCCCTGCGGTCGTGCTGTTCGGTGGCCCGGCCGTGGCGCTGGTGGTTGGGGTGATCGCCGGGCTCTATCCCGCGATCAGCGCCGCGCGCCTGTCGCCCACGGCCGTGCTCCGCACGGTCTGAGGCCTGGGTTCGATCGCGCGAGTGGCCCCTCGGACCCGCTCCTGACGGGAGCAGAAGGAAAGGCCTGCGGGCCGCCGAGCGCGGCGAAACGCCCCGGCCGGGGCGAGTGACCCGGTCGGAGCGTTCCGTCTCGCTTGGCGTCGATCAGCTGACCTTCTTCCGGTAGGAGATGATCGCGAACACGTAGGCGACCACGAGGATCCCGACGCACCAGGCGAGGGCGACCCAGATCTCGGACCCGACCGGCTCCTGCGCGAACAGCGCCTGGATGGTGTTGACGATCGAGGTGACGGGCTGGTTGTCTGCGAACCACTGCACCGGTGCCGGCATGGTGTCGGTGGGCACGAACGCCGAGCTGATGAACGGCAGGAAGATCAGCGGGTACGAGAAGGCACTCGCGCCGTCGACCGTCTTGGCGTTCAGGCCCGCGATGATCGCCAGCCAGGTGAGTGCCAGCGTGAACAGCATCAGGATGCCGACGACTCCGAGCCAGGCCCAGAAGCTCGCCCCGGTGCGGAAGCCCATGAGGAATCCGACGCCGAATATGATCGCCAGGGTGATGGCGTTCGCCGTGAGGGACGTGAGCACATGGGCCCACAACACGCTCGATCGGGCGATCGGCATGGAGTGGAACCGCTCGAAGATGCCGCTCTGCATGTCGGTGAACAGCCGGAACGCCGTGTAGGCGATGCCCGACGCGATCGCGATGAGCAGGATGCCGGGGAGCAGGTAGTTCACGTAGTTGTCGACGCCGGTGCTCTGCTGGAGGGCGCCGCCGAAGACGTACACGAACAGGAGCATCAGGGCGATCGGGGTGACTGCCGTGGTGATGATCGTGTCGGGGCTGCGGAAGATGTGCCGCATGGAGCGGCCGGTGAGTGTCGCCGTGTCGGCGGCGAAGTGCGTGGTCATGCTGCCTTCTCCTTTCCGGATGAGGGGCCGATGAGGGTGAGGAAGATCTCCTCGAGGGTGGGCTGCTTCTCGACGTACTCGACCTTCGCGGCCGGAAGCAGGCGCTTGAGTCCGGCGAGGGTGTCGTTCGCGATGATGCGGCCCTCATGAAGGATCGCGATGCGGTCGGCCAGCTGCTCCGCCTCATCGAGGTACTGCGTGGTGAGCAGCACGGTCGTGCCGGTGTTCGCGAGTTCCTTGACCACGTCCCACACCTCGATGCGGGCTTCGGGGTCGAGGCCGGTGGTCGGCTCGTCGAGGTAGATGACCTCGGGGTGTCCGACCAGGCTCATCGCGATGTCGAGCCGGCGACGCATGCCGCCGGAGTAGGTGCCGACCTTGCGGCTGCCGGCATCGGTCAGGCGGAACGTCGCCAGCAGGTCGTCGGCGACCTTCCCGGCGTCGGGCAGGTGCCGCAGCTTCGCGACCAGCACCAGGTTCTCGCGTCCGGTGAGGATCTCGTCGACCGCGGCGAACTGTCCGGTGAGGCTGATGCGCTCGCGCACTCCCACCGGGTTCGCGGCCACATCCACGCCCTGCACGGTCGCCGTGCCGGCATCCGACTTCAGCAGGGTGGAGAGGATGCGCACCATGGTCGTCTTGCCGGCACCGTTCGAGCCGAGGAGCGCGAAGATGCTGCCCTTCTCGACCTCGAAGTCGACGCCGCGCAACACGTGCAGATCCTTGTAGGACTTCTCGATGCCGCGCACCGAGATGGCTGTGTTCGTCATGACTCGTTCTCCTTCTTCTTCGCGTCGTCGAACGCCTTGATGAGGCGCGTGCGCTCCTTGTCGATCCACTGCCGTCCGCCGTACGCCGCGGCGTAGTTCTCGGCGAACTCGACGGGGTCGTCGCCGACGATCGCGCTGACCGGGGTGCCGTCGAGTGCGGCGCGCTCCCAGATGTCGGCGATGTCGAGGAACATCTTCACGATGGTGTCGCCGTCGGTGACGCCGCCGTAGTACATGTTGTAGCGCTGCTGAGCCTTCGCCATCTCCCGGTACGGCTCGGGCAGTGCGTTGATGCGGGCCTGTGCCTGCTTGTACAGCTTCTTCTCTTCGAGCGATCCGGTGAGTGCTTCGATCCACTTTGCGGCCATGATCAGTTCTCCTTGTTCGTGGTGTCGGTGTTCGTGCTGTTCAGCTGTTCGATGTGCGTCTTGAGGAAATCCCAGGTCTTCCAGAACTCCTCGAGCTCCTGCCGGCCCTGCGCGTTGAGGGTGTACACCTTGCGGGGCGGACCCTTCTCGCTCGGCACCTTCTCGACGTCGACGAGGCTCTTCTGCTCGATGCGCACGAGGAGTGCGTAGATCGTGCCCTCGGCGATGTCGGTGAATCCGTGGTCGCGGATGCGTGTGGTGATCTCGTACCCGTATGCCGGCTGCTCGGCGAGGAGGGCCAGAACGATGCCCTCCAGAGTGCCCTTGAGCATCTCGGTCATCTGCTTGCCCATCGGTCTCTCCTTTCCTCTCGCTTGGTACTCAGTGATGCTGGGTACCGGTACAAAGTAACACTGAGTACCGGTACTTAGCAACACCGAATACTGAAGTTTCTTCCCGCGCTCGACGCCGAGACCCATCGCCCGCGTCGAGACCCACGCCCGCATGCGTCTAGAGCCGTGGGTCTCGACGGCGAGTGTGGGTCTCGGCGCCGGGGCGGGGAGAGGGGGGG
>NZ_SCOG01000033.1:0-29561 GCF_005502545.1 Microbacterium sp. Beta | reverse complement strand
CCCCGACTCGCGTGGTTGCGCGACCGCGGGATGGGCGCCAGCATCCTGGTCGCGGCACTGTCCGCGGCGTTCGGCGTGCTCCTCGTGGAGATCACCGCCTACATCGGCGCCGTCATCCAGGATGATCCTGGGTTCGCGGGCAGCGGCACTGCCGTGACCGTCGTCGCGATCCTGACCGGCGTGCTGACGGCAGTGGCGATGTACGTCGCGGCCATCGTCACCGCCAACACCTTCTCGACGATCATCGCCGGCCGTACGCGGCAGATCGCGCTCATGCGCCTGATCGGAGCGACCGCGCGATCGCAACGCGCGCGGGTCGGCAGGCAGGGACTCGTCGTCGGACTCCTCGGAGCAGCGATCGGTCTGCTCGCCGGGCTGCTGCTGGCGATAGTCGGAGCGGCGATCGGGGCAGGGATGCTGCCGAATGCGCCGTCGGACTTCTCCGTCGTCCAGCCTTTCACTCTCCTGCCCGCGACCGGAGTCGTGGTCACGACCTGGGCGGCGGCCTGGGTCGGTTCTCGGCGCGTGCTCGCTGTGACGCCGCTGCAAGCGCTGGGGGGCGCCATCGAGCGCACGCACGACGAGGTCACCCGGAAGGCGAGCCGCCACATCGGAGCGTGGCTCCTGCTCACCTCCGGTGCGGTACTGCTGGTCGGCGGAGCACTGGCGGGACTACTCAGTCCGCTCGGAGTGCTCATCGCCTTCCTCGGCGGCGTGCTCTCCTTCACCGGGATCGCCGTAGGATCCGTGCTGTTCATGCCGATGATGCTGCGCCTGGTCGCGCGGATGTTCGGCTCGAGCGTCACGGCTCGTCTCGCTGCCGAGAACGCGCTGCGCTACCCGGAGCGTTCGTCGCGGATGGCGATCGGCGTGGTGATGGGCGTGACCCTGGTGACCATGTTCGCCGTCGCGTCGGAATCCGCGAAGCGATTGATGGTGATCGTGACAGGCGAAGGGACTGCGGAGTCGTTCTACACCTGGATCGACTCCTTCTCCGCGATCATGATGGTACTCGTAGCCGTCTCCGCCGCCATCGCTGCGGTCGGCCTCATCAATCTCCTCACCATCGGCGTCGTGCAAAGACGCCAGGAGCTCGGGCTGCTCCGAGCGATCGGTCTGTCACGGGGACAGATCCGGCGGCTGATTCTGCTGGAAGCCGCGCACATCACGATCACCGCAACCGTGACGGGCATCTTCCTGGGCGTGTTGTACGGCTGGATAGGCGCGCAATCGCTTCTCGGCTCGCTGGGCGCCGCAGTCCCCGGAGGAACCGCGACCATTCTGGGACCGCAGATCCCATGGATCCCCATCGTCATCATCGTCATCGCCACCAGCCTCCTCACCCTGGTCGCGGCTGTGATGCCGACACGCCTGGCGACTCGGTCATCGCCGATTGACGCACTCGCCCACGGCTGAGCCACCACTCGCCCATCGGGCATTCCCACTGTCCTTGGCCGCACCCCTTCTGAGAAGAGCCGGCGCTGTCACCTGGAGCGGCGCCCGTAATCATCGCACCTCTTCGGCGTCATGGCCATCGGGCAACCGCGCTCCCCAGATGCTGCGCGGTGCTAGGCACGCACGGCAGATCGCCACCGCCACGTCACGACAAGAGGGATGAGACCACCATGCGCACAGTAGTCACGGGCAGCGCCGGCCCCGCCGGCACGACGGTCGTCGACCACCTCACGCGCCGCGGCCACTGGGTCGGTGCGGTCGACGTCGAGGAGCACGGCGCCGGACAGACGATGGCGGACGCGTGCGCCACGATCCCCGCTGCCCATGATCCTCGGTACCTCGACTCCCTGCTGTCGCGCCTCTCCGCCTGGCACGCCGATGTCCTGATCGTCACGACGGCCGAAGAGCTCGCTGTCCTCGCCCCCGCGCGGGACGCTCTGGTCGCCGCCGGCACGCGCATTCTCCTGCCTTCGGCGAAGGCCGTCGCCGTCTGCCAGGACAAGCTGGCCTTCGCCGGAACGTTGACGGCTCTGGGGATTCCGACCCCTCGAACGTCGCTGGTCGGGGAGCCCCTGCCGCCGGGGCCGTGGATCTCGAAGCCACGCGTCGGCCGAGGATCACGGGGCATAATCGCGCATGATGACATCGCTTCGCTTCCCCGGCAGTTCGACACGACCCGCATCATCCAGGAGCGTCTGACCGGTCGCGAGTTCACGGTCGACTTCCTCTCCGACGAGACCTCGCGGATCGTCGCCTATGCCTCCCGGTGGCGCCTGGCCGTGCGCGGAGGGATCAGCGCGAGCGGCCAGGTGTTCGAAGACGACGCCCTGCACGCCGTCGTCGATCGAATGGTGCGCGGCCTGCGCTATGTCGGGCCAGGGAACGCCCAGGGATTCATCGACTCCGCCGGCGCCGTGAACATCGTCGAGCTCAACCCCAGATACTCCGGAGGTCTGGGGATCAGCCTTGCCGCGGGCGCGGATCTGGTCGGCACCTACCTCCACCTGGCCTCCGGCATCTCCGCGCGCCCTTCTCGCGGCGAACCGGGAGCCGTGGTCGACCGCTTCTTCGCGGCGGCGGCTCCGCGTGGCAGCCGCTTCTTGACGGCGACCCCCTCCTCGCCATCGTCGTCGCACACACGTCGTCGGCTGCTCGCCGCGTTCGGCACGCGCCCGGAGGTGATCAAGTTCTCGGGAGCGAATCGCACCTTGCTCGGCGAGCACGACGTGCACATGGTCTACACCGGACAGCACGGCCGAGGCCCACTCGGCGCGACCATGACGGCGGAACTCGGCTTGCGCGTGGATGAGACCTGGACCCTTCCGTCCGAGTCGAACGAGAGGATCGGGGCCCTCGTCACGAAGGCCATCGACGTCCTGGAGCGACAGCAACCGGAAGCCGTCGTCCTCCTCGGCGACACCGTCACCGTCCCGGTCTTCGCCCTGGCCGCGATCGACCGCGGGATCCCTCTGGTCCATGTGGAGGCGGGGCTGCGCTCCTACAACATCAGGTCGAGGGAGGAGGGCTATCGCCGCATCCTCGCGGCGAGCGCACGCGTGCACTTCGCCCCCACACAGAGGGCGGCCGCCGCTCTCCTCGCCGAAGGCGTACCCGCTCACACGATCGCGGTCGTCGGAAATCCCGGGCTCGATCCGCTCGCCGGCCGGGGCCTCTCCCGAATCCCTCTGCCAGAGCGGGAGGGAATCCTCTTCACCGCCCATCGCCCCACTTCCGTCGACGCGCGCGAGTCGCTCGCCCACGTCGTCGAGGTGGTCGAAGGGCTGGCCGCAGACGGACACTCGATCCGCTTCCCCGTGCATCCGCGTACCCGCGAACGGCTTCTGCATCACAACCTGTGGGACAGGCTGAGCGCCACCGGGGCGGCGCTGACCCCGCCACTGGGCTACTGGGAGATCGTCGAGGCACTCCGGCACTCCCGGGCAGTCGTGACCGATTCCGGCGGCTTGCAGGAGGAGGCGGCGTGGTTCGGCGTGCCGACCGTGATCATCCGTGGCTCGACTCCGCGCTGGGAGGGCATCGAGGAGGGTTTCTCGATCCTCGCCGGACTGGACGCGGATGCAGTCAGAGGGCACGTCCGAGCTTTCGGATCGAACGGGTCTCTCGAGCTGCTGGCAGACCGCACTGTTCCGTTCGGTGACGGCACCAGTTGGGCGCAGATCTCCCGCATCCTCGGCACCGATGATGTGGGGCACCTGCTCGCTCAGGGCGAGCCGGACTTCGTCGGTCGACAGGTGCCCGTCGCATGAACACGATTCCTCGCTGCCCGTACACTCGCCCTGCGAGCACGCATGCCCTGACCCACCTTCCTGTCGCCGTCACCTTCGATCTCGATGACACGCTCTATCCCCAGTCGTCATGGCTCGAAGGCGCATGGCAGGACGTCGCTCAGACGGCTCAGTCCGCGTTCGACGTCCCTGCAGAAGTGGGCTTCCCCAGACTGATGGCCGTCTCCGCCGAGGGTTCCGCCCGCGGCGGCATCATCGATACTGCGTTCCCTGAACTCGATCCCGATCAGCTCACCGCTCTCGTGAGCGCTTTCCACCAGTACCGCGCCTCCGAGTTGGAGCCGTACGTCGGCGCGGTCGCGATCCTTCGAGGGCTTCGATCGCGCGGAGTCTCGACCGCGTTGATCACCGACGGTGCGCCCGCGGGCCAGCACAACAAGATCGATGCTCTCGGCATCCGCTCCCTGTTCGACGTCATCACGATCTCCGACGAGCACGGTCGCGCCTACCGCAAACCGCACGAGCTCCCCTTCCTCGAGACCGCGCGCGCTCTCGACATCCCGCCCGCACGGATCCTCCACATCGGTGATCGCTGGGACAAGGACGTGAAAGGCGCCGAGAACGCCGGCTACCTCGGCTGCCTCCGCGTGCACACGGGCGAGTACGGGCACGTGCCGTGCCAGGCCGACGGGAAGGGGACGCGCTGCGTGCGTGATCTGGCGGGCGCAGCCGCCCTGCTCTTCACCTGACCCGGCTCACGCATCGATCTCGATCCGCGCCGCACGCGCCGGGATCGCCACGAGCACGACGAAGGACATCATCACAGCAACGATGACGAACGCTGACGCGATGGTGTCATGGGCGAGCCTCATCGCATCGAACCCGGCGAAGTCGGCGATCAGCGCCAACCCGCCGATGCGGACGACGTTCGCACCGAAGGCGAGGCAGATCGATGATGCCGCCCCCAGGATCAGGGACCACGTCGGCGCCAGCGGTCTCAGCACCAGGCAGATGAGCAGTGCTCCGAGCATCACCGGAGCGATCGAGCACCCGATGTCGGTGACCAGGAGGAAGAGCTCACCCCTGCGATCGTAGAGCCACAGCCTGTCTCCATCTGCTTCGATCCGAGTGTGCGCCACCGCGCGGAGGATTTCGCTCACCGCGCTCGTCTCGATGCGGCGCACCCAGAACTCGCACACCACGTATGCCGCGGACCCGATGGTGATGGCGATGGCCGTCAGCGCGAGGATACGGAACCCTGGAACGAGTTCCGTCATCGGCGACCTGCGCCGCGCCGGCGGCGCAACCCTTTCACCTTGCGCCCGCTGAAGAGGCCTATCGGGGAGGACGACCTGCTCTCCCGACAGCTGGGCCCTCTCCGCTTCGAGTTGCTCGGCCCGCACCGTCTTCGCCCAGGAGTAGCGGCGCCCGAACAGCCCTCGAGCCCACGCCGTCGTCACGATCCCTACCCCGAGGATGACCAGGAGGAGAAGCAGGGGAGCCATCAGGAATCGCCGGGACGGCGCTCTGGCCGCGACGAGTGCGATCCCGACCGGAATCAAGGGCCCCCACACAAGGAGCGGCCAGAGTCCCACGAGCACCGCAGTGCTGGTCGGACTGGCGACCCCGAGCAGCGCAGCGACCCCCATCAGCACCAGGCCGACGGTGCAGATGACGGGGAGGTGATAGATCGCGAGGTAGAAGAGGAGCTCAGCCTTCTGCACTCCGCGGATCGTCCGCGAGCGCACCAGGTCGAACACGTAGTCACGGAACACCTGTTGATGGCCGAGCGCCCAGCGATGCCGCTGTTTGATGTACGCCCACAATCCGGAGACGGCCTGCTCGTAGTCGACGGCCCGCGGCTCGTAGGCGATGCGCGCTCCAGCGAGGTAGATCCGCATCGTGATGTCGGTGTCCTCTGTGACCGACATCACATTCCAGCCCCCCATCGCGGTAAGAACGTCACGACGGATCGCACAGTTCGACCCGCCGTACGAGGGTGCGCCGGCATACGCCGTCCGACCCCTCTCGTTCACGACGAACCCGCCGAGGTAGTCGAGCGCGACGAGCTCCGATATCAGGCTCGCGTCGGCGTTGTAGACGACGCACCTCCCCTGAGCGGCCGCGACGTCATCGTCGTCGAACACCGCTGTCAGATACCGCAGACAGTAGCGATCGGGGCGATGGTCCGCGTCGAAGACCACGACGATGTCGCCCGTGGCATGTCGGAGCGCGTCGTTGAGCGCGCCGCTCTTGCCACCGGTGGCGTCCGCACCGCGTGCGAGGACCGTCAGCGCAGGCCAACCGACCTGCCACTGCCGCAGTCGCTCCAGAGTCGCATCGGCGGATCCATCGTCGACCATGATGATCTGAAGAAGGTGCGACGGGTAGTCCAAGGCCGACAGATGGCCCAGGAGATCGTCGATCACGCGATCCTCGTTGTGACAGGCGACCAGTACCGAGACCGTCCGGCGTGCGACCGGAGGACGACACCCACGTCCGGCCATCATCGATCGAGAGGCCGCGAACGAGATCGTGAAATTCCGCACGAGGGCGATCAGGAAGATGAGCGAGACCACGCCGAAGATGATGCCGAGCGCGAGCGTCGGTCCCGCGAAAGCCGCCACAGCGGCAAGGACCACCAGCACGACTCCCCATGCACGACGCTCCTTCCGTGCGGAACGGAACTGACGGCGCACCGAGGGAGATTGTCGGAAGGGGGGCCCGTCTCGCCGGAGCGCGGGGAGGGACTCGGCCGCCGCCAGCGCGGCCGAGATCACAACGCGATCTCCGTCCAGGTCTCGGCCGCATCCGCCATCGATTTCTCCGCTTGCTCGACATTCCAGACGAAGCGAAACGGGACGAAGCTCTCGGCGTAGGTGATGCCACCCTGGAATCCTCGATAGCGCATCAGCGCCTCGACTGCTTCGAGATCTACCCGGCGGCTGTGCGCAACCTGACTGGCGTGCGCCCTCAAGGCTGCCAGCTTCGCACCGACGAACCCTGCGACGTCAGTGAAGACGGTCGGAGCGAAGCCGGTCGTCGACGGCGACTCGAAGTGCAGCAATCGCGCGACATCTCGGCACGCCGACACAGCCGCCTGCGCGGTGGCTCGGTGATCTTGGTGCGAGTCATGCGGACTGTGTGTGTAAACGACCACGGGGTGGACTCTCCTGACGACCTGTTCGATCGAAGCGATCAATTGTTCAGGGGAATCGCCGGCTCGGCCGTCCGGCAGCCCGAGCCACTCCAGCTCCACTCCGAGTGCTGCCGCCGCGGCGGACTGCTCGCGGTACCGCACCTGCGCATCCGCCCCGCTCCCCCGCGCACCGTCCGCCACGACCAGAACCACGACCCGGTGACCTGCAGCGATGTGTCGAGCAAGCGTGGCCCCGCATCCCAACTCCACATCGTCAGGATGAGCCCCGATCGCGAGCACCGTTCCCGCCTCGCGTCTCCCGCCGCCCACCGCTGCTTCGAGTCCCCGTCGATAATCAAGCTTCAGCACCTGCGACCCTCCATGTCTAGCGCGCGTCCTTCCCTCGCAGCTCTCGCTCCCTCGAGGGAGAGCGCGACGGCGTCGTTATCGTTGCCCATCCGAAGAGCGGGTCCGGACCCCCGGTGAGGCCCGGGACCCGCTCCGTCGATGGAGCTATGCCCTCGCCTTACGTCGGAGCGCGGCGAGCATGCCCGCTGCGCCTGCGAGGATCGCGGCACCGGCGAAGCCTGCGAGCGGGACAGGGCTCTCCTTCGTCGGGACTTCGACGATCGCGTTGTCCGTGTTGTTCGACGGGTCGCTGTCGGTGGTCCCCGACTTCACGGTCGCGATGTTCTCGATCGTGACGCCAGGAGCACGCACCACGCCGGTCAGGGTCACGGTCTTGGATTCGCCCACGGCCAGCGATCCGCCGTCGAACTGCAGCTTCCCGCCGGAGATCGCGGCACCGGCGGTGCTGGTCGCCCACGTGTCGATTCCGGCCGGAAGCCCGTCGGTGACGGTGTAGCTCGGCACATCCGCCGGGCCGTTGTTCGTGACCTTCAGCGTGTATGTCACGGTGTCACCGACAGCGGCCTTGGGCTTGTCGACATCCTTCGCGATGCCCAGGTCCGCAGAGGTGCCGGCCTGCGGAGCGAGCACGTGGTTGTAGGTGTACGTGAACTGATCGCGCCACTCGGTGAAGGCTCCGCCCATGACCTGTTGCGTCGCCGCATTCGTGATGGTCTGCGACGGGACAGGGGTGGCCGATCCATCGGGGGCGCGGAACGTCGCGACGAAGTCCATCCGCTCCTGAGTCGCCGGCGCCGCTTCCTCCGGAGTCTTGCCGTCGAAGGTCCACGTCACGGTGTTCGCGGCCGCGTCGTAGACGCCGCCACGATCGGCGGAGACGAAGGTGGAACCTGCCGGTACCGGCATCACCACCCGGTATTTCACGCCTGTCTGCTGCTCGTCGTAGCGCAAGAGGACCGTCGCCCCTTCGGTGTACTGGGCGCCTGGTGCGATCGAAACATCCCGAGCGGGAGTCTGCGTCCCCGCCCCGTAGTACCCCCTCGGCTGCACGCCGACGGGGCCGAGGGACGTCGGCGCGAACTGATCGGCGGCGGCGGCCATCGGCACCGTGGTGCTGAGAATGCCGCCCAACAGCAGGCTGCCGACAGCGATGCCGAGCCCTGTCCGACTTGTCTTGATCTTCATGGTGACTACCTTTCTCTGATCCTCGGGCCCGGACAGGGCCTTCGGCCTAGGTGAGTGCAGTCGACGTCCGTCCGATCTCGCGCCTCGGAGCAGCCTCGGAAAGGCGGGAACGAACCATGGCGCAGCTTGGGCTGTGCACGCTCACTCACCCACCTGTAACTCCGCGCAGCTCGATTGATTACGCAGAAGGAGAGAATTCGAGCCAGGAGCGGATGGATCGGAGGCTAGAAGTCGTAGCCGTAGTACCCCACCGACGCAAGAGGGAGGCCGTCACCTTGTCCCTTCCAGACGGCATCGAAGGTGATCGTCACCTTCTCACCCGACGCGAGGGGACCGTTCCACGTGATCTCCGCACCTTCGATGGCGACATCGCCACGAGTCGCACTGAGAGTGGACGGGCTCAGCGTCCCGTCGTCGAGGATCCCGGCGGTACTGAAGTCGATCCTGCTCTTCGTCGAGTCGATGGCGCCGTGGTTGATGAACTCCATCTGGTAGGTGACGGCCTGGCCCGGAAGCGGGTTCGTGGGGCTCGAGTTGAACGTGTACTGGAAGGACAGGCATGCCGACGTGGCAGCCTGCGGTCCCGATTCGCCGTGTCGTCCGCCGCGGCGACCGGAGCCGCGGAGAAGGCAACGAATGCCAGCGTGGTCAGCCCCACGCTCAGCGCGCCTTGGCGAATTGATGAGTGCTTCATGATGATGTCCTTTCTCTGCCCGCGAACACACCGTTCGCGGGATAGCACAACCGTCACACAGGCCTCATCCCAGGGGCAGCGCGGTCGACGCTGCATTCCAGGATGCCGAAACATGATTCATCGGAGACGGCGTTCGGCTGTGGGAGACAGCAAGGAGAGGGCCGCCTCTCGGGCGACCCTCTCCTTGCTGTCTCCTCCCCGTCTTTAGCGAGCGCTGCCGTAGTAGGTGACACCCGGGAAGGCGAGGGCATCCCCGTCGCCGTTCCATACACCGGTGAAGGTGATCACGGCCGTCTCCCCGATGCCCAGCGGTCCCTTCCAGTCGATGTCGGTGCCGCTGACGGTCACGGTGCCGCGGGAAGCCGCGACGCTCGCGGAGCTCCACGAGGAGTCGTCCAGGATCTCGTCGATACCGTAGGCGATCTCGGCGTTCGCTGACGCGACGTTGCCGTTGTTCGCGAACTCCATCCGGTACGTGACCCGGTCGCCGGGCGCCGGGTTGGTCGGCGTGTAGTTGAACGTGTACTGGAAGAACTCCCGCTTGACCGTGTCGATGTCGTCGTCACACGCCTTCGACGCGTTCGATCCGACGACACACGCCTCGTTCCTCAGCGCACCGGGTGCCGCAGACTGGTTGACCTTGGCGTTCACCGTGAGCGTCACCGATTGCCCAGGAGCCAGGGCACCGAGGTTCGCGGTCACCGTGCGCCCTGTGGCGGTCACCGCGGTCCCCGCGGGCCCGCTTCCGGACACGAAGTCGAGCCCGCTGGGAAGCGGGTCGCTGACCACGACATTCTGCGCCGTGCCATCGCCGGTGTTCTTCACGACGATGTCGTAGGCGAGCGCCTGTCCGAGCGAGACCTCGCCCTGGCGGTCATCCTTGTCGATCGTCAGGCGGGGAGTCGTGGGCTTGCTGATGATGGTGTCGTCCTCGTCGCATGCCGTGTTCGACGACGTCGCCACGGCGCACGCCTTGTTGCGCAAGGTCCCGATCGGCGTCGAGGCGCCGACGGTGGCCTTGACGGTCAGCGTCGCCGTGGCGCCAGCGGCGAGGGTCGGAATCGTGCCTGCGATGCGCTGCCCCGTGATCGTGGCCTGGCCCGTCGTACCGGCTGCGTAGGCCGCCGAGACCGGGACGAGGCCAGCAGGCAGTTCATCACTGATGACGACGTTCGCGGCCGGAGCATTGCCGGTGTTCTTCACGACGATGTCGTAGGAGAGCTGATCACCGATGAGTGCTGCGTCTCGATGATCGTTCTTGTCCACCGTCAGCACCGGCTTCGCCGGCGGATTCACGTCGAGATCGATGCTGTGCAGGTCGCTGGGGACCTTGGTCCACTTCGGCACCAGTCCGAGGAACGCGCCCTGCGAGCGCATCGTGATCTGGAACTCGACCTTCGAGACCGTACCGTTGACCCGCACGGTGCCGTTCTTCGCGCCGAAGTCGGTGGAGGTGATCGTGGTGCCGGTGACGTCGAGATTGCCGCCGACCGAGCTCAGACTGACCCCCGGCGTCTTCAGGGTGTACTTCGCAGAGCTGCGCACGATCCCAGCGAGCGAGTAGACATCGCCTCCGAGGTTTCCGAGCTTGATCTTCGGGTTCGTCACAGGCTGCCCGAAGTTGATCACGACGGAGCCGCGAACACACTCGACCCCGTTCTTGCACGGGTAACCCTCGTTGAGGCCGATCACGTTGAGGCCCAGTTCACCGCCGTTGCGGACAGTGGCCAGGTCTACCGCGCCGCCCGAGCTCTTGACCTGCATCTGGTCGGTGACGGTGATGGTGGCCGTGGCTCCGGCCGCGGAGGCGGAGCGCGTGTCTCCCGAGCCGGTCCAGCCGTTGATGTCGGCCGCTGTGGCCGCCGGCGCGGCTGCGAGGGACCCGATCGCAAGGGCTGCGAGCAGGCCGCCGGCCAGGGCGCTTCGGCGGAAGGATGATCTCTTCACGTGTGAGTTTCTCTTTCTCTGGATGGGTGGTGTGGTCAGGCGCGATACCGCTCGATCAGGTCCGAGACCTGCGGCGCGCGCCGAGGAGCAACAGCAGGGCTCCTCCACCGAGGAGGAGGAACGCCGGGATGGCGAGCGCGAAGGTCGCCCCGGTCTGCGCCAGTCCCGCCGGGGCGGGTTCGATGATGACGGTCACGGCGCAAGACCAGTCGCTTCCCTCTTCGCAGGCGTGCGCGGCGGTGAGGGGTGGCAGCGCGGGCAAGTCAGGCGCAGTCGCGGGAAGCTCGATCCCCGCCTTCTTCGCAGACGAGCGCAGGGCATCGACCATCGTCTGGTCGTACGCGACAGTTGCGCGGTTGGTCACCTCACCCTTGGCACTCCGGGGCGCCTGCACCCGCAGCGTCATCGTCACGCTCTGCCCGGGAGGGATCTCGGGGACGAGCCAGCCCACTCTGTCTTTCACGGCGATGCCGCCCGTTGATGCCGCGACGAACTTCGCTCCATCCGGCAGGTCGTCGACGACCGGAATCTGCGTCGCTGCTCCCGGGCCCCGGTTGGTCACCGTGATCGTGTAGTCCAGGACGGCGCCCGCCTGCGCCGAGCGCTGCTTCACCGTCTTGTCGATCTCGAGCGATGCGAGTGCAGAGACCAGAGTCATCGCGCAGGCGTGCCGGACATCGTCGGGACACGGGGTGAGGATGGTCGGCTCGGGAGCCCCTGCCGGCGCCCCCGCAGGGTTCTCGACGGTGGCACGATTCACCAGCCGCGCCTCTTCCACACCGCCGGGAGCCTCGCCGGTCACGCGTAGCTCGACCGCTCCACCGGCCGGGATCTCCGGCACGGTCCAGCGAACAGCGCCGTCGGCGACGACACCGCCCTGGTCGGCGGAGACCCGGTCCAGCTGTGCAGGAAGCTGATCGATGACAGGGACATCGAACGCAGTGGCCGAGCCGGAGTTCGCGACGACCAGCGTGTATGAGAGAGCCTCCCCGTGACCGGCGACCTGCTTGTCCACCGTCTTCGACAGTGAGAGCGCCGGGAGCGCCGTCACGACCGTGAGAGCGCAGGCAGCCGCTGGATCGTCCGTGCACGGTGTGGAGTATGTGGGTGCAGGCGTGCCGACGGGGGCTTCACCCGAATTCTGCGCCACCACCCGATTCTCGAGAGTCGTAGCCCCGACGGAGCGATCGACGGTGCCCGTCACGTGAAGCTGTACCCGGTCACCGGCCGGGATGGTGTCGATCGTCCACATCACGCCCGAGCCTTCGACTCGTCCTTCGTGGTCGGCGCTGACACGGGTGAGGCCCGAGGGGAGAGCGTCTCTCACCGCGACGTCACGTGCATCCGCCGCGCCGGTGTTCCGCACGGTGATCGTGTAGTCCAGCTCATCGCCGGGCACGGCGGCGGCCCGATCCACGACCTTGGACACCGAAAGTGCCGAGAGGGGGTCCGGTGTCTCCGGGGTCGCCGTCGCGGTGACCGCGAAGGCGTAGCCGTCGAGCCCGGCCGTCTGAACGGGACTGAGCGCGAAACGGGCCGTATCGAACACGATGCGGGTGATCTTCGTTCCGGGGACGGTGAAGCTCCCGCATCCGCCCGGCCGATCCGCGGATGCGCAGTTGATCTTCACGTCCCCGCGGAAGTAGCCTTCGCCGCCGTCGGTGAAGGTCGCTCCCGCGGAGACGACCGCCGCGGTGGCTCCGCCGTCGGCGGAAGCGAAACGGAATCCGTCGGCTGCCGACCACCCGTTCCCCACTCCTCCGTTCCCCGCTCCGAACTCCGCGATATGGATCGCCGGGTCGTCGACGGGGCGATCGAACTCGATGGTGAGCTGGCCTTCACCGCACCGCTTGGCACTCCCGCAGTTCTGGCTGGAGTGGATGTTCAGCGCGGGCAGGACCTTCGCGGAGACCCCATCGGCGTACATCGCATCGGCACCGCTCCACGCCCCCAGCGTCTGACCCGCACCGCCGAAGATGCGGCCGCCCGCAGCGGAGATCGTCGCAGTCGCGACGGTGCCATCCGCGAGCACGAAAGTGCCGACCTTGGGGCCGACGATCGACGCGGACGCTGCCGTGGCGGCCGTTGCGGGCGCTGCGACCGCTGCGATGGTTCCCATGGCGAGCAGCATGCCGAGCATGAAGGCGCCAGTTCTTTTCCACATGACGTTAGATTCCTCACTCCAGACTTGGGGTCCGTGCGTCGATGAAGGCGCCGGACAGGAACGAGACGGGAGACCACGTCTCGCATTACGAAAACGATGGGAATCAATCCACGATGACGACCTCCGCAGATGCGGTGTCGGAGACGCCGGCGGCGTTGGACTGCGCGACGACGATGCTGATGGTGCTCCCCGACGGCCCGGCGAACGCGGCGACATCGAGGCTCGCCTGCCACGCGGCGTCGCTGGAACACACGCCGGCAGCGATGGTGAGGTCGTACACGGTGACCGTGATGTCCGCACCCGCCTCGCATCGGATGGACGCCGAGAACACCTCGGTACGTGAGACCTGGGTGGGGATGTCCACGATCACCGGGGCCGGGGGCACGGCGATCTGTGGTGGAGCAACGACCACGGGAGGCTCCGGCTTCGGGGGGTTCGCCTGCGCGGGCGGGCCCTCGGGCGTAGGGGCGGGAGTGCTCTCGACGGGCGTCGGCTCCGCAGTGGCACTCGGAACGACACGAGGGGTCGGTGAAGCGGTCGGCGGGACGGAAGCCACGACGCCCGCAGCGGGCTCTGCCGCGGGAACGGACAGCCCTGCGCTGAAGATGCTCCCGGCCGAGGCGATGACCCCGACCACGAGAGTCGCGAGTGCGACGGCGAAGACTCCACCGAAGGTCGACGACGTTGCCGCCAGGCCGGCTGCGGGGAGGGCCACGGTGACGGGCATCGGTGCGGCGCTCGCGGATGCCCCGTCCGAACCGAGAGCGCCCCCGGCGGACAGACCGGCTCCGATAGCGATACCACCGGGGAACAGGACCGAGAGCATCCTCGAGCCGGCCTGCTTCGCTTCGTGCGATCTGGCCCGACACTCCCCGCACTGCGAAAGGTGCACCTCGAGGCGATCGGCATCGCGTTCGGTCAGGCGGCGACGAGCATGGGCTCCGAGCTTGCCCAGCGTCCAATGGCAGTCCTTCGAGGCGGGCGGTGCCATCGAGAGGTGGGCGGCGATCCAGGCTTGACGCAGGCCTTCCCTGGCACGGAAAGCGAGCACCGCGGCTGCTCGCTCGGTGAGACCCAACCGCTGCCCTATCTCATGCATCGAGAGGTTCTCGACTTCGGCGAACCAGAGAACCTCCTGCCATCGCGACGGAAGCGCCAGGATCGCCCTCGAGACCAACGAGGCATCGAAGTCGGCGTCAGCCGCGCTTTCCGTGGTGCGGGGATCCTCCACCGACTCGATGTGCTCGATCGGAACCTCACGGCGAGACCGCGCCCAGCTGATGGCGAGGTTGCGCATCGTGGCGTACAGGTACGGCTTGAAAGCAGCCGTCGGGCCCTTCCCCGACTGGATCGCTTGGTAGATGCGGGTGAAGGACTCCGCGACGAGATCGTCAGAATCCGCCGACCACCAGTACGTGCGAGCGACCGCTCTGGCGGTCGGTGCGTACCGTTGCCAGAGTTCGGCATACGCACGCGAGTCGCCCGCCCGCGTGCGCGCCAGAAGCTCCACGTCCCTCTCGTGGGCTATGGCTGTGTGATCGTCGGTCATGGTGATCCCTCCCCCATGGAACTACCGGGCCGGGGCTCTACGCCCCGGCCCGGGTGAGACATCAGGGCCCGACGAGGTCAACGCCGCACCCGGATGTCGGTCTAGCGACGCGAGCGGAACCGTCGACCGACGACCAAGCTCGCTCCCGTGCCCAACAGCAGCACCGCGAGCAGCACCATCGACGTCGCCGCGTCGATGCCCGTGGAGGCGAGGCCCGACGGGGTAGCGGGCGACTTCGGCGGCGGAGTGGTCGCCGTCACGGGATTGATCACCGACACCGCGACCGTCTGATCTTGGACCGTGAACCGCTCCGGGCTGATGCGGGGAGCGCCCCAGGTGATGCCGTCGACCGTGTTCGGAGAGCGCTCACGGATCGTGACGTCGGCCCCCACAGGAAGCGCCGGGCTCGTGACGGGAGTACCGGCGATGAGAGTGAGCTCACCCGAGCCTGCGGAGAAACCCGGCCCGGCCGGATAGGAGTACTCGATCACGTACCGAGAGTCGGCAGGGACCGTTGCGGTGGCTGCCGATTCTCCGGCGAGCGTCTTCAGCGCGGAGAAGGACTGCGTCCGCAGGGTCGCCGTGTTGCTCAGAGACACCGCCGACGTGGAACCTGCACCGATGACGAAGCTCTGCGGCGAGAACTGCGGCTCGGCCCAATCGAGGTTCGCGGGGAGTCCGCCGAGCGATTCGGAGAGCTCGACCGCGCTTCCTGCCGGGAACATCGGGCTGGTCCACGTGCTCCCCGCCTGTACGGCGAACTCACCGGTGACGGCAGGGCGTCCGGGCGGGGTGACCTTGTACGTGCCGTGATAGGTCAGGTCGTCAAGGTTCGCTGTATCGCCGAGCAGACGCTTCGATATGGAGAACGCACCGACCGATGTGCCGCTGCCCGTTCCCGAACCGCCGTGCCGCGTGACCTGCGCGGTGGTGGGCGAGGTCTTCTCGGTGCCGACGGTGACCTCGGCCTCATTCGTGTACGTTCCCGCTGCGCCCCCGTCTGTGACCTTCGACAGGTACTCGACGTTGTAGAAGTACCCCTGGCTCGCGACGAACGTGACCGTGGTGCCGTCGGCCGACACCGTGTAGTCGCTGCTCGGCAGTCGCGTGAACGGGCCCGGAACCTGATAGCCGTTCGCGAGCGTCTCCAACGTGTTCGTCGCCCAGAGCGCAGGGTACTTCTCGCCGTTGGCCGCTTCAGGGATGAGAACCTGGTCGGCCCCCAGCAGGTCTTCGACGACCACGGTCTGCCCGCCTGTCATGCCACCGGGCCCAGCTCCTACAGCGACCTCCCAGACGATGGTATCCGTGGCGTTGTCGTACTCACCGCCCTTCGAGTTCGGACGCCCTGGGAACGAGCAGTTCTGCGAGCACGGGGAGGCAGGCGGCGTCACATCGACGGTGGCCCTGACAGTCCCGAAGTCGTAGTCCACGCTGGTCTGCTGGGTCACCTCGGTCGTGACGGTCGCCCAGAAGGAGAAGCTCCCGGAGAGGCCGATCGGATGAGTCGAAAGGTAGGCGCTGTCGAAATCGCAGGTGAGTTGCGTCTGCGTCGTCACACAGTCGCCGACCGTCGCGCCGTTGGCGTCGAGGAGCGGGAACGCGTCTTCGAGCCCCTGAAGGCCGTTCGGCAGGTCCACGACGAACCCCGCGGGCGCGGACGGGTTGTCCGGCAGGGACCAGGCACCGGTCAGCTCGGCCTTCGTGCCGCTCTGTATGGTGCTTTCCGTGAACTGCATCGAAGAGAGCGTCGCCTCCGTCGTATAGGGCGGCGCTGCGGATGCCGGCAGTGGCGCGACGGCCAGGCCGACGAGTCCGGCGAGCAGGGCGATGATCGCGGTGCCGCGTCGGGTCGGACGTCGCCCCCACGACGTCCGCGGTTGTGGCAGGTCGTTCAACATGATTCCTCCGGTGACAAAGAGCGACCGATCACGCATCGGCCACTTCGAGAACGAGACGCAGTAACCGCTGGGGCACTACGACCAGCTCGCCAGAACTGAGGAATCCGACAAACGGCACCGTGAAGATGTCCAAGCAGCGCACCGGACATCACGGCATCACGCCGGAAGCGGGTTGCACGACGGTGGGCTGTTCACCTGGAGTGTCCACGACGACGGCTCGGATCCGCACCGACAGTACGCGTTCGGCGGGTGTTTCTCGGCGGAGAACGGGGAGTGTATATCGACGTTCCGGAATACGTTCGAAGCCCGGACGTGCTGCGGGCTTCATGGGAGGTGTGCGGCGGGCCGGAGGGGAAGGGGGCCCGCCGCACGGGGGACCGGTTCTGGAGAAGGGGCGGCAGGGTGGGATCCCGCTGCCCGGGGCGACGGCTCCTCGCCGTACTCATTGCCCAACCGGACCCTGTCGAACAGGACAGCCATTCACGACATCCATTACGCGAGTTCCTAAGAATCATGTCTTGCGGCCTCTACCGCTCGATGCGCCTCATCCGCGCACGAATCGCTAGGCTCGGTGCCGTGCCGAACGTCGAGCCCTCCGCCCCCGCATCCGCCGCCTCCGACCTCCGCCGCATCTCCGCCGCACTCGCGGATCCCGCGCCCCTGAACTGGGTGATCACGGGTGTCTCGATCACGCACGGCCTGGTGCACACGCAGGGCGGCCGCAGCTATCCGGAGCACTTGCACGAGCTGATCCGCGGCGAGCTGGAGCGTGTGCGCGATGTGGTGATCAACACCGCGATCAGCGGCAATCGCATCGTCGACCTGCTCGATGACTGGGATCGTCGCATCGCGTCGTGGCGGCCCGATGTCGTCACCCTCATGATCGGCACGAACGACGCCTCCGACGGCGGGCCGCGCGAGGTCATCACGGCAGACGACTACGCGGCGTCCTTGCGCGACTTCGTCACCCGCGTGCGTGCTCTCGGCGCCGTCCCCGTCCTGCAGACACCGCCGGCGATCGACATCCGCAACGCTCCGGAACGGGCGCGCATCGGGGAATTCGCCGAAGCTGTACGCCAGGTCGCCGTGAGTGAGGACGTGATCCTCATCGACCAGTACGCCCGCTTCGCCGAGCTCGGCGCCGGCTCCGTGCCGTGGGGACTGATGAACGACCCGTTCCACCCGAACACGGAGGGTCACGCGGCTCTCGCCCTGGAACTCGCGCGCGGCCTCCGGATCCACCCGCAAGCACCGCGCGCACGCACCTTCGCACTCCTCGAGGGACTCGTCGCCACCGCTCGACTGAGCGGTTAGACCTCGCGGACGCCCTCACCCGCGGTGGACGAAAGACCGCTGGACGCGACGCTCGGCACCGCACTAGGTTGAGCGCATTCGCAGTCGGAGAGGTGGGGGCATGTCTCACGTGGTGGCAACCGGGGCCGGCAAGGCCATGATGGAGCGTCGGAACGACCCGACGCACGACTACATCCTCGGCCTCACCGGCAAGGAGAGACCGAGAGTCCTCTTCGTCGGCACGGCCACCGGCGACGACTCCGCCTACATCGTGAGCTTCTACTCCACGTACGATTCCGACAGGTGCGCGCCGCACCACCTCCCCCTGTTCCACCGCGCGGTCGACGACCTGGCCGGTTTCGTGAATGGCTTCGACGTGATCCACGTCGGCGGCGGCAACACCGCCAACATGCTCGACGTGTGGAAGCGCCAGGGCCTCGACGAGATCATGCGCGAGATGTGGGAGGACCCCGACTCGAACGTGGTGTTCACGGGCGGCAGTGCAGGAGGCATCTGCTGGTTCGAGGGCGGGACCACCGACAGCTACGGACCCACCCTGCAGGTGCTGCCGGAGGGACTCGGCTTCCTGCACGGCAGCTTCTGCCCGCACTACGACGCCGAGGACCAGCGGCGTCCCCTCTTCCACGCGTCCCTGCTCAGCGGAGAGCTCTCGACGGGGTACGCGGTCGGCAACCTGCAGTCGCTGCACTTCGAGAACTCCGAGTTCGTCACCGCGGTGAGCCCGGTCGACGATGCCCTCGCCCTTCGCGTGGAGGCCATAGGCGGGAAGATCGTCGAGACCGAGCTGCCCACCGAGGTGCTCAGAGGCGCTGCGCCCATCGTGAAGGGACCGTCGTCATGAACGACAACGTGTGGATCCTCGTCGCCGAACTCATCGTCGTCATCCTCGCGATCTTCATGGGGACCCGCACGAGCGGGATCGGTCTGGGCGTCTGGGGGCTCGTCGGCGTCGCCGTGCTCGTCTTCGTCTTCGGCGAAGCACCGGGCAACGCCCCGGTCGACGCGGTCTTCATCGTCATCACGGTCATCACGGCGGCATCGACCATGCAGGCGGCCGGCGGCATCGACTGGATGGTGTCGGTCGCGGCGAAGGTGATCAGACGCCGACCCCGATCGGTGGTCTTCCTCGCCCCGGCGATGTCGTTCCTGTTCACCGTCGGCGCCGGAACGGGCAACATCTTCTACCCGCTGCTACCGGTCATCTACGACGTCTCATACCAGCAGAAGATCCGCCCGGAGCGGGCGCTCTCGGTGTCGGCCGTGGCCTCGCAGGTCGGCATCCTGTGCTCTCCCGTGTCCGCCGCGACCGCCTCGATGGTGGTGCTGCTCGCCCCGCAGGGCGTCGACCTCGGCGGACTGCTGCTGATCATGTGGCCCGCCTCCATCGTCGGCCTCTTCGTGGCGGCACTCGTGATGATGCGCCACGGCAAAGACCTGGAAGACGACCCCGAGTTCCAGAAGCGCCTCGCCGATCACCAGATCAAGCCGCCGGAGACCGACGCGCACGAGAAAAAGCTGCCTCCCACCGCGGTGCTCTCGGCCTCGCTGTTCCTCGCCGGCGTCGCTGTGATCGTGCTCTTCGGCCTGTTCGAGAACCTGCGTCCGGTCATCGGGACCGATGACGCCGGCGATCCGGTGCGCCTCAGCGTCACGGTCATCATCGAGGTCGTGATGGGCATCATCGCCGCCCTGATCTTCGTCTTCTGCAAGGTCAAGGCAGCAGATGTGCCCAAGCAGCCGACGTTTCCCGCCGGTATCGTCGGAGCGATCGCCCTGTTCGGCATCGCCTGGCTGGCGAACACCTTCGTCGCCGCGAACCAGACCCTCATCGTCGACGGCCTCGGCTCCGTGGTCTCCGGCTCGTCGGCGTTCCTCGGTGCATTGCTGTTCGCACTCGCCCTCTTCGCGGTCGCCATGCTCACGACGAGCCAGTCGAGCGCGACGAACGCGATCGTGCCGATCGGCATCACGATCGGCCTCCCCGCCTCCCTCCTGGTGGGCCTGTGGCCGGCGGCGATGGGCATCTACACCCTGCCGGCCAACGGCAGCCAGGTGGCCACCGTCGCGTTCGACCAGACGGGCACGACCAAGATGGGCAAGTTCGTCTTCGACCACTCGTTCCAGCTGCCGAACCTCATCTACGTGGCTGTGGCGATCATCGTCGGCGTGCCGCTCTCGTTCCTGTTCACCTGAGCCGAGCGGCCGGCCACGACATGACCGACGGCCTCGACCGGGCGACGCTCCGGCAGTTCCTGCTGGGGCTGGCGCAGGGCATGAACGCCTCCGCCGAGTCGGTCGACCGCATCCGCGACGTCATCGCAGAGGTGGCGAGGGCCTATGGGGGCGACGACGCCGACTTCGTGGTGCTGCCGACGATCATCCTCATCGAGAGCGGCGAGTCCGATGAGTCGCGCGTCGCGATCCGCTCGGCGACGAATGCCTCGTTCCGTTTCGATCAGATCGCCGCCCTGTACGAGCTGATCGCCCAGGCGAAGACCGGCTCGGTCACCCCGCTCGACGGCATCAGACGCCTGAACGAGATCGGCGCGATGCGCCCGCGGCTCGGCTGGATCACCCGCACGTTCGGGCATGCGGTGCTGACGACAGGGCTCTCTCCTGCTCGCCCCCACGTGGCAGGGCGTGATCGTCGCGTTCGTGCTCGGAGCGCTGATCGGATTGCTGAAGCTGGTCCGCTCCCCGACGCTGCAGCTGATCATGCCGGTGGTCGCGGCGTTCGTGTGCGCCACCGCGGTCTTCCTCCTGGCCGAGGTGATCGAGATCGGCGATCCGATCCGCCTGCTCATCGCCCCGCTGGTCACCTTCCTGCCCGGCGGCGTGCTGACGAGCGCCACCGTGGAGCTGGCAGCGGGGCAGATGATCTCCGGCGCCTCACGCCTGGTCTACGGCTTCGTGCAGCTGGCGCTGCTGGCGTTCGGCATCCTCGCCGCCGGCACCGTCGTGGGAGTCGACTCGTCCTCGTACGAAGCTCTCGACGGGGGCTCGCCGCTCCCGTGGTGGGTGGCGCTCATCGGAATCCTCGTGTTCGCGCTCGGGAACTATCTGCATTTCTCCGCGCCGCCATCGACCTTCGGGTGGGTCCTTCTCGCGCTCGTCGTCGCCTACACGGGCCAGTGGGCCGGCACCGAGTTCGTGGGCGCGACGGTCGGCGGGTTCGTCGGCGCCGTCGCGATGACCCCCGTCGTGCTGTGGATCGCGACCCTCCGCCACGGAGCACCGTCGCAGCTCACCTTCCTCCCGGCCTTCTGGCTGCTGGTCCCCGGGGCTGCCGGGCTCGTCGGGCTCACGGAGGCGGTCGCGACCGACGGTGGACTCTCCGACTTCACCACGGCGCTGGTCTCGGTCATGTCGATCGCGCTCGGCGTGCTCATCGGCACCGCGCTGTACCGTGTCGTGCACCACGGCGCCGAGGAGATCGTGCAGTTCGCCGTCGCCCTTCCCTCCGCCTCGGACGAGAGCGCCCCTGCTCCGAACCTGTGGTCGCGGATCACGGCGCCCTGGCGCCGGAACGGTCACCGCTGACGGTCACGGACACGCTCCCCTCGCCCGGCATCGCTCGTCTCTGCGTTCGTCGCTGTCCCGGCGGGCGTCGCTTGTCCGTCCGGGATTTCGGCATATCGTAGAGGGGGGGACCTGGGGAGGTACGGGGTGTCGGCATTTGTCGCGCAGGGGGACGGACATATACCGCGAGTATCGGCGCACGCCATCAGGCGTCCGCGACTGAGCGCCGCGTTCGAGACCGAGACGCCCCTCACACTCATCCGCTCGGCGTCCGGCTCCGGCAAGACCACGGCCCTGGTGGACTGGGCGGCCACCACATCCGCCCACGTCGTATGGCTGACCGTGACGCCGGCGATCACGAGGAGTCAGGCACTCGCCGGAGCGCTGCTGCGCGTCCTGCCCGGAGCCGACCGGCGGGACGACGGCGACGAGGGCTGGGCCGCCGTGGCCGCGCGCCTGCACGAGGCTGAGGGCCACCTGGTCGTGGTGCTCGACGATGCTGCCGCCGTCGAGCGCGATGGCGCGTTCGCGCTGTGTCGCGCCATCGGTGCCGCTGCCCGCACCCGTCTGATCGTCGCCACGAATCGGCCGAGCCCCTTCGACAGCGAGGGCCTCGACCTCTTGATCGACACGACGCTCGTCGCTCCCGAAGACCTCATGTTCGATGATGAGGAGATCCGTCGCGCGCTCGACGTCGACGAGGACACGGCGGCTGCGACACGAGAGGCGACAGGAGGATTCCCCGCGCTCATCCGCGCCCTGGCGCTGCGGGGGACCGGCATGGATGCCGCGTCCTTGCGAGCCGCCACCACGGTGATCGAGGACTACCTGCAGGACAGGCTCGCCGAGTGCGGCTTCGACCCGCAGGCGCTTCGAGGCATGCTCCGGATCAGCGTCACCGATTCCGTCGACGTTCCGCTCGCCACGGCGCTCACCGGCGATCCGGACATCGTGAGGGCGCTGGACCAGGCTGAGATGTTCGGTTTCGGCCGCTGGGCTGCCGACGGCCGCAGCTCGTTCGAGCTCACGCCCCTGACGCGCGGGATGCTGCGCCGCGAGCTCCGCGCAGTCCTCCCGGACGAGGTCCCCGGGCTGAGGCGTATCGCCGCGGAGGGTGCCGTGCGCCGTGACCTGCCCCTCGAAGGACTGCGGCTCGCCGTGGAGGGCGACGACCTGCGTCTGGCGACCCACGTCACGATGTCGGGGTGGAACCGACTGCTGCACCGAGATCGGAACGGTGTCGTCGAACTGCTCGGCGACGTACCGGTGGCACGGCTGAAGCAGGAGCCGCTGGTGGCCATGCTGCTCGGGATGTGCCTGAAGCCCAGCCGCCTGCGGCGCCAGCGCGGACTCCAGCTGCTGCGCATCGCGGTGGCGGCCGCGAACGCCCGACGGACCACGCTCTCGGCCACGGAGCGGATCTTCATCTGGGCGGCCGAGAGTGCGTCGCTGCGCGCCATCGGACGACCTGAGCGCGCCGCACAGGTGGCAGCCCGATCTCTGGCCCTGTTCAACGAGACCCCGGAATCGCAGTGGCAGCAGTACGCCCGCGACATGCCGCTGCTGTGCACGCACCTGGGTATCTCCCTCTACTACGGCGGGCAGCAGGAGGAGGCCATCCACCTCTGGGAGCAGGCCACCGCCCTCGCCGCCGCGCACGGGGGCAGCAACGCCTTCCACGGCATCTGCCTCCTCGCCGGCGTGCACGCCCTGAACGGAGACCTCCCCGAGGCCAGGCACTACGTCTCCCTGATCAGAGCCGGCGACTGGGACCCGGCGCTGCTCGACAGCTATCGAGGCACGTTCTACCGTGTGGCCGAGGCCATGCTGGCGGTGGAGGACGGCGATCTCGCTGCCGCGAAGCAGCACATCAGGTACTTCGAGCCGTACCGCGCGACCAGCGAGCACTGGACGACGATGGCCTCCGTCGAGGCATGGATCGCTCTGCACGAGGGCGATGCCGCCGCGGGATTGGAGCGCCTGGAGTCGTTCGCGCGTCTGCGGGGCAAGGAGGCCGGTGCACCGCACGTGCGCCAGGCACTGTCGCGCCCCCGGATCCTCCTCCATCTCGCCCTCGGCGACGTGAACGCGGCCAAGGCCGTGGTGCAACGAGATGCGATCCCCGACCGCTTCGCGACCGTCCTGAAGCGGGCACGCCTGGCCCTCATCGACGGCAAGGCGGCCGACGTGGTCCGGCTTCTGGGACAGACCCGCCTGCGCCCCACGAACGCCAGGGAACGCGCAGAGGCCTCGGCAGTGCAGAGCGCCGCCCTGCACCGGGTGTCGCCGGCGGCCGCGCAACCGTCGAGCGAGGCGCTGAACGCCCAACTCGCCGATCGGGGCCTCACCACTCCCCTCGTGCTGCTGAGCGCGGAGGACTTCGGCACGGTGCGAGCCGACCTCGACCCGACCGGCCGTGGGACGTTCCCACTGCGATCCGCGCTGCCGTCATTCGCGACCCGACCCCGCCTGTCGTCACGCGAGCAGGTCGTGCTGCGCGCCCTCACCTCCGGCGCATCTCTTCCTGCGATCGCCCTGGAGCTGCGCGTCTCGCAGAACACCCTCAAGACACAGCTCCGCAGCATCTACCGCAAGCTCGGCGCGCACGACCGCACCGAAGCGGTGGAGCAGGCGGCGCGTCACGGTCTCCTGCCGGAGTAAGCGCAGACCCTTCCGGGGAAGACACGGAAGGCCCCGCCCGTCGAGTTCGACGGGCGGGGCCTTCTTTCATGACCGTCAGGCCTGGGAGCGGCGTCGACGCAGGATCAGCAGCACGGCACCGCAGAGCAGCAGAGCGATCGCAAGACCCAGCACCCAGGGCGCGAGGATTCCACCGGTGAGCGCGAGCGGCGTCAGCACCGGGTTCTCGGTCGTGCTGGGCGGCGGCGTGATCGTCCCACCGCCGGGAGGGGTGGCCGTGCCCACAGCCGCGTTACGGAGAGTCGCACCCGCCGCGTTCGCATGCACGGTCACGGAGTAGGTGATCGTCACGCTCTCACCCTCGGCGAGGCTGCCCGTCCAGCGCAGCTGCGTACCGTCGACCACGGGTGCTGCCACCGTCCGCTCGCCGACGACCGCGGTCGCACCGGGCTTCAGATCGGCGTGCGACAGCACTCCGGAGAGGTCGTCTGTGATGACGACGTCGTCCAGCCCCGTCTCGCCCGTGTTGGTGCCGACGAGCGTGTACGTGACGGTGCTTCCCGTGGCGACCGCCGTGCCCGATCCCGGGTTCGCGGTCTTGAGGAACGCGAAGCCGGGGGTGCCGACAGGGTTCTCGGTCGTCACGGGCGGAGGCGTGAGCTCGCCGCCGCCAGGCGGTGTGGCGGTACCTGCGACCTTGTTCGCGATCGTCGCACCGCCCGCGTCGCCGTTCACGGTCACCGAGTAGGTGATCGTGACGCGCTGCCCGATGGCGAGGGCACCCGTCCAGGTGAGCTCGTCGCCGTTCACGACAGGAGCGGGTGCGGATCCGTCGACCACGGTCGCCGTCGCGTCGCCGTTGTAGGCGGCGTGGTCGAGCACGCCGGACAGGTCGTCGCTGATGCGCACGGGATCCAGCGCCGTCTCACCGGTGTTCACGCCGGTCACCGTGTAGGTGATGACGCTGCCGGGGTCGACCCTGGTGCCCGAGGCGGGATCGGCCGACTTGCGCAGCTCGAAGCCGGGCTCGTTGACCGGGTGCTCCGTCGTCGCCGGGGGCGTCTCGATCGGCGGCACGCCGCCCGGCGGGGTCGCCGAGCCTGATGCCGAGTTCTCGATGATGGTGCCGCCGGCGTCCGCCTTCACTGTCACCGTGTAGGTGAGCGTGACGGTCTCGCCGATCTGGAGCGCGCCCGTCCAGGACAGACGCTCACCGGTGACGGCGGGTGCCGTCGCCTCAGTGTTCCCGATCCTGGCCGTCGCATCGCCGTTGTAGTCGGCGTGCGCGAGCACACCGGAGAGGTCGTCCGTGATGGCGACGGGGTCGAGCACGGTCTCGCCGGTGTTCACGCCCGTCACGGTGTACGTGATGACGCTGCCGGGGTCGACCGCCGTGCCCGCTGCCGGGTCGGCGCTCTTCGACACCGAGAATCCGGGCACGTTCACGGCGTTCGTCGTGGTGCCGGGCGGCGGGGTGATCTCCTCGCCTCCCGGCGGGGTCGCCGTCGCCGTCGCACTGTTCTCGATCACGGAGCCGACGCCTTCGGCCTTCACTGTCACGGAATAGGTGACGGTGACGGTCTGACCGACCGCGAGGGCGCCCGACCAGCTGAGCTTCGCGGCGTCGAACGCCACTGCTCCTGCCGGTGCTCCGGCGACGACCGCGGCGGCATCCTCGTTGTAGGACGCGTAGGGCAGCACCTTTGACAGGTCGTCCGCGATCGCGACCGGGTCGAGCACCGTCTGACCGGTGTTCACGCCGGTCAGCGTGTAGGTGATCACGTCGCCGGGGTCCACTGCCGTTCCCGCGACGGGGTCGGCCGTCTTGGCGAACGTGAATCCGGGCTGGTTGACCGGGTGCTCGGTGGTCGCCGGCGGGGGCGTGATCGGCGTGCCAGGGGTGGTCGGGCTCTCCGGGTCGCTCGGATCCGTGGGGATCAGCGGTGTCGCCGTGCCGGTCACGGTGTTGGCGATCGTCTCGCCACCCGCATTCGCGTCGACAGTCACCGAGTAGGTGATGACCACGTTCTGTCCGGGGCGCAGCGTGCCGCTCCAGGACAGCGCCCCGTCGGCCACGCGGGCGTCGCCACGGCTGGCCGAGACGTCGTCGTTGTAGGCCGCGTGAGCCAGCGCGGGGCGCAGGTCATCGGCGATCGAGACGGGATCGAGGACGGTGTCGCCCGTGTTCGTGCCCGTGACGGTGTAGGTGATCACGCTGCCAGGGTCGACACGCGTGCCCGTCGCCGGGTCGGCCGACTTCGACACCGTGAAACCGGGGGTGGCGACCGGGTGCTCCGTGGTGGAGGGCGGGGGCGTCACCGGGGTGCCCGGCGTGGTCGGGCTCTCGGGGTCGGTCGGGTCGGTCGGGATGAGAGGGGTGCCCTCACCCGTGACGGTGTTGCGCAGCAGCACGCCGGTCGCATCGGCGTCGACCGTCACCGTGTAGGTGATGTCGACGCGAGTGCCGGGTGCGAGCGCTCCGTTCCAGGTGAGCGTCGTGCCGACGACGGCGACCGCGCCGGCGGAGGCCGTCACATCGCCGTTGTACTGTGCGTGCGCCAGGACGGCGGACAGGTCGTCGACGATCGTCGCGGGGTCGAGTGCGGTGTTGCCCGTGTTGACACCGGAGATCGTGTAGGTGATGGTGTCACCCGCGCGCACGGCGGTGCCGGAGGCGGGATCGGCGGACTTCGTCACCTCGAAGCCGGTGTCCACCACCGGGTGGTTCGTCTCCACGGCGGGAGGGACGATCGGCGTGCCAGGAGTCGTGGGACCGTCGGGGTCGCTCGGGTCGACCGGGATGCGCGGCGTGGCCGTGCCGGTGGCGGTGTTGTGAAGCAGCGCCTTCTGGACATCGGCGTCGACCGTGACGGTGTAGCGGATGACGACGGACTCGCCGCGCGGAACGGCGCCGGTCCAGGTGAGCGTGGTGCCGGACACGGCGACGGAGCCGCGGTCGGCGGTGACGTCGTCGTTGTAGGCGGCGCTGTCGAGCACACCGGACAGGTCGTCGACGATCTTCGCCGGGTCGAGGTCGGTGTCACCCGTGTTGGTACCGGTGATGGTGTACGTGATGGTGTCGCCCGCGGACACGGCCGTGCCCGACGCGGGGTCGGCGGACTTGCTGATCGTGAAGCCGGAGCCGACGACCGGGTGCTCGGTGGTCGTCGTCGGCGGGACGATCGGCTCTCCCGGCACCTGCGGGCCCTCGGGGTCACCGGGCTTCGGGGTGGTCGGCGTCGCCGTGCCGCTGACGGTGTTCTTCAGGATCTTGCCGGAGGTCTCCGGTCCGACGGTCACGGAGTACGTGATGGTCACGGCCTGTCCCGGCTGCAGCGCGCCGGTCCAGGAGAGGGCGTTCCCGTTGATCGTCGCCGCCCCAGAGGTCACGGGGGCACCGCCGACGGTGGTCGCGATGTCGGAGTTGTAGGCGGCGTGAGCCAGCACACCCGACAGGTCGTCGGCGATCGATGCCGGGTTCAGGACGGTGGCGCCGGTGTTGGTTCCGGTGACCGTGTAGGTGATGACCTGACCGGGCTCAACGACGGTGCCCGATGCCGGGTCGGCCGTCTTGACCACCGTGTACCCCGCCACGGGGTGCTCGGTCGTGACGGTCGGCGGAGTGGGCGGGGGAAGGGTGCCCGGCGGGGTGCCGGAGGCGGTGACGCTGTTGGCGATCCGCTCTCCCTCTGCGCCCTCGTCGACGATCACCGAATAGGTGATGGTGACCACCTGTCCGGGCTCGAGCACGCCGGTCCAGGCGAGGTCGTCGCCGGTGACGGTCGCGGCGCCGGAGGTGACGGTCGTTCCGTCGATCTTCGTGGCGATGTCGCCCTGGTAGGTCGCAGACGTGAACACACCGGAGAGGTCGTCGGCCACCTGCACGGGGTCGAGACGCGTGTTGCCGGTGTTCTCCGCCTCGACCGTGTAGGTGATGCGCTGGCCGGCGTGCACGGCCGCCCCCGGGGCGGGGTCGGAGGTCTTGCGCAGTGCCAGATCCGGAGCGAGGCGCACGTTGGTGAACGTGCACGTGACGTCGGTGCCGAGCGATCCGGCGGGCTGAGTCACCTGACCGTCGGCCGTCACGGCGACCGGCACCGTCGAACCGTCGGGATTGACCTGCACGCAGTCGAGGGATTCGGCGTACCTCGTACGATCCGTCGTGCCGGATGCCGCCTCGCTCAGTCGGAACACGTCGCCCTGGTTGGTGAACACGGGGCCCGCGTAGTCGGGCTGCAGTCCGGTGCGCTCACCGCGCGTGACGGCGTCGGTCTGGGGGACCTGGTACCCGGCGGGCGACTGCACGCGCAGGGCGAACTGATCCGTGGCGAGGTGGCGCCCCTCCGGGAGGTCCTTCTTCAGCGTGAGCGTGTTCGGGAACGTGCAGCTCGCCATGTCGGTGGGCTGGAACGTGCCGAGCGACGTCGTGTTGACCGTCTCGCCACGGGGCAGGTCGACCTCGATGATGCGGTTTCCGCCGCCCGAGACCGAGACGAAGATGTGGCCGAGGTTTCCGAACGCGATGCCGTTGCCCTGGACGCCGGCGCCCATGTCATGCACCTGCTTGGCGTCGATCGTGGCGGTGCTCGGGGTGAGCGAGGTGGGCAGGTCGGAGGAGTAGATGAAGTTGTCTGCCACGAGCACGAGCTGACCCGAGGCGCTGAACGCCATGTCCCCGTTCGCGCCGAAGGCACTGCTGCCCGCGGTCGGGCGGAGCGTTCCGACCTGGACGAAGGTCTGCGGGGTGACGTTCTCTTCCCACGCGTAGAGGTTGATGGCGCCGTTCACCGTGCCGCTGGCGAAGTAGTAGACACCCGTGACCGGGTGCACGGCGCCGCGGAGCACGGACGAGTTCAGCGAGAACGTGGTGCGGGTCGTGGTGTCGGTCACGCGATCGTGCTTGGCGAGGGTCTTGGTGCCGGCGGCGTTGGTGACGGTGTACGCGTAGCGGCCGTTCGAGGAGATGCCGAGGGCGTTGTTGGAGTGGTCGACGCCGAGCGTGCTGGCACCGAGCGTTCCACCGTTGCCGGGTGTGCCCTGCTCGTTCACGACGAATTCGCGCACCTCGGTGGCGCTCTGCACGTACACCGCTCCCGGCGTGCAGAGGAACGGGTCGGCCGCGGCCGCGGGAGCGGCGGTCAGCGTTCCACCGATGAAGACCATCGACGAGGCGACGAGCGCCGTGCTGACGGCGCCCCCGATCAGCTTCTTCGCGCGGCCCCGCCAGCGGCTGAGCCGCTCGGACGGAAGGCCATCGGATGTGCGGTCCTTGCGGGCAACACGGAATCCCATGACTGTCTCCCCATTCATCGCTTCGCCGCTGCGCGTTCGCGCACGGAAGCCCCCGCCCCCTCAGGCGACCGCCGAGCACCATTCGGGCATGGTGAACTCGGTCCGGGCCACCGCCAGCCTGGCGTGGGCGCGAGGTCCGTTCCGGGC